>NZ_AMRI01000034.1 GCF_000299915.1 Gallaecimonas xiamenensis 3-C-1 | reverse complement strand
TGGATTCAATTGTTAAAGAGCGTCGCTCTGCTGAGCGAGGATGCGTATCTTACATCCTTGAGATTCAAAGTCAACCCCTTGAACCCGAAAATCTTAAGTTAACAATCTGTTATCTCTTAAGTTTTTCTTTTTCGGTCTGCGCTTTTCTTCGCTGCATCCCGTCGATGGAGTGGCATTATAGGGAGCGCGCGCGGCGCTGCAAGGGCTATTTTAAAGTTTTCTTTCAACCGCTGTTTAATTGAACGAAAGCGCGCAAATTCGCTGTAAATATCATCAGAAAGGGGGCTTTATGAGCCTGGAAACCTACAAGGGCATTGCGCCCGACTTATCTGAAGGCGTCTATGTCCACCCCAGTGCCGTGCTGGTGGGGGATGTTCAGATAGGAAAAGACAGCTCGATTTGGCCCTTGGTGGCCGGCCGGGGTGATGTAAACCATATCCGCATCGGTGCGCGCTCCAATGTGCAGGACGGTACAGTGCTGCATGTGACCCGCAAACATAAGGAAGTGCCGGACGGTTATCCCCTTATCATCGGCGACGACGTTACAGTAGGACATAAGTGCATGCTGCACGGTTGCCAGCTGGGTAACCGTATCCTGGTGGGCATGGGCGCCATTGTCATGGACGGGGTAATAGTAGAGGACGATGTGATCATCGGTGCCGGCAGCCTGGTGCCCCCCGGCAAGCGCTTGGTGTCCGGTTACTTATATATAGGGTCGCCGGTGAAACAGGCCCGCCCATTAAATGAAGGTGAGCGAGCCTTCCTGGCGGTGTCTGCCGACAACTACGTGCGGCTCAAGGACGAATACCTGGCTTAATCGAAATGCAGTTCGCCCTGGACGTCCAGGGCCTCTGCCGCCAGGGCTTCTTCTATTACGTCTTCCATGCGCAGCTGTTCACGGTTGATAAGGTCGTCAGCCTGGGCAGCCAGCAGCTGGCTTTCATCAAACCAACTGGCATGGAAGTAACAGGGGATACGCCAGCCATTAAAGGTGGCATCCAGGCGGATGCTGCCGCTGGCCTCGTCAAAGACAGCCGCGTCGAGAAACTGCAATGACTGGTTCATAGCCCCTCCTTCATTTCCGCCAGTACCTGTTGCCAGTTCGGCAAGACCCCCCGCCATAGACGAAAGCTCTCTGCCCCCTGGGCTACCAGCATACCCAGGCCGTCACTGCTGGCCTTGCAGCCGTTGTCCAGGGCCCAGCGCTCAAAGGCGGTGCCGCCGGGCTTGTACACCAGATCATAGGCCAGGCTGGCCCCGGCAAAGAGACCGGCAGGCACAGCCGGCAACTCGCCGGTCAGGGATGCGGCGCTGGCATTGAGGATAAGGTCAAAGTGCTGACCAGCCAGGGCGTCCATGGCCTGGGCTTCGATACCGAACAGCTCGGCCAGGGTTTGGGCCTTGGCCAGGGTACGGTTGCACAGCACCAGGGCACTGGGCCCTTCGGCCAGCAAGGGCCCCAAAATGCCCCGGGTGGCGCCGCCGGCCCCGATCACAAGAATACGGGCTCCGCCGAGGGGTGCCCCAAGGCGTTTGAGATCCGTCACCAGGCCCACCCCATCGGTGTTGTCCCCCAACCAGCTGCCGTCCGGCTGCAAGGCCAGGGTATTGACGGCGCCAGCCTGGCGGGCCCGGTCGGTCAAACGGTGGGCCCAGGCGAAGGCGGCTTCCTTGAAAGGCACAGTGACATTGGCGCCTTTAAGGCCGGCGGCGATGTGCGCCTCCAGGGTAGCCACAAAGGCGTCCAACGGTGCCAGGGTGCGGTCATACTTGATATGCTGCCCAGCCAGTTCGGCAAAACGGCGGTGCATGGCGGGAGAACGGCTGTGTTCCACCGGATGGCCAATCACAGTGTAGTGGTCCATAGAAAGCTTATGTGGAAGTGGTTGAAACGTAAGATGAGCATATCAGAACACCCCTCGCCCCAGCGCACCCCTTATGAACTGATGGGTGGCGAAGCGGCGGCCCGGCGCCTGGCGGACCGTTTCTACGACATCATGGAGACAGACCCGGCGGCGGCAGAGCTACTGGCCCTGCACCCACAGCCCCTGGATGCCATACGCCAGAAGTTCTTCGAGTTCCTGTCAGGCTGGCTGGGAGGCCCTGGCCTATTTGAAGAAAAGTACGGCCACCCCAGGCTGCGCATGCGCCACATGCCCTTTCCGGTGAATCAGCAACTGCGGGACCAATGGATGTACTGCATGGACAAGGCCCTGGCTGCCGAGGTGGCCAACCCCCAGCTGCGCAAGGCCCTGCATAATGCCTTTGCGCCACTGGCCACCCATATGATCAACCATTAAAGAAGGCGGCCTCTGCCGCCTTCTTTTATTCCGCCAACCAATCCCTTGGCCGCAGGTAGTCGGCCAGTTGCGCCTCAGGGCTGCCCGGCTCGGGCTGGTAGTCATACTCCCAGCGGGCCAGGGGCGGCATGGACATCAAGATGCTCTCGGTACGGCCGCCGGTTTGCAGGCCAAAAAGGGTGCCCCTGTCCCACACCAGGTTGAACTCCACATAGCGGCCCCGGCGATACAGCTGGAACTGGCGCTGGGGTTCACCGTAGGGGGTGTCCTTGCGCTTTTCGATGATCGGAATGTAGGCCTGGCAATAGCCCTGCCCCACCGCCTGCATATAGGCAAAGCACTGCTGGAAGTCCCATTGGTTGAGGTCATCGAAGAACAGGCCGCCCACACCCCGGGTTTCGCCCCTGTGCTTGAGATAGAAGTAGTCATCGCACCAGGCCTTGTGCTCGGCGTAGAGGTGATCGCCAAAGGGCTGGCACAGGTCACGTGCCACCTGGTGCCAATGCCTGACGTCGTCCAGCACCGGGTAGAAAGGAGTCAGGTCGAAGCCACCGCCAAACCACCAGATGGGATCTTCCCCTTCCTTTTCGGCGATAAAGAAACGGACATTGGCATGGCTGGTAGGCACATGGGGGTTACGGGGGTGGATAACCAGGCTAACCCCCACCGCATGGAAGCTGCGCCCGGACAGTTCGGGCCTGTGGGCGGTGGCAGATGCCGGCATGTTGTCACCGAAGACATGGGAGAAGTTGACCCCGCCTTGCTCGATAACGGCGCCGCCGGTCAATACCCGGGTGCGGCCGCCACCGCCGCCGGGGCGCTGCCAGGCGTCTTCCACAAACCGGCCCTGGCCGTCGGCTGCCTCCAGCTGGGCGCAGATCTGGTCCTGCAGGGCCAGCAGAAAGCCTTTTACTTCTTCCAGCTTCGGATGGCTCATGGTCACTCCCTGAATTGCGCGCCGGTGATGGCGTCGAAAATTGGCGTGGGCTTGTCCAGGCCACCGACCTCACCCTCTACCACCAGCACGGCGTCACCAAAGTGCTGGCGCACCGCGTCGGCGGTCATCAGCGGCGGCTCGCCGGCCTTGTTGCAGCTGGTGGACACCAGCGGCTTGCCATATTCGAAACAGAGGTTGCGCACCAGGGGATGGTCACTGACCCTGACCGCCAGGCTGTCGTGTTGGCCCTTGAGCCAGTCCGGCACGTCCGCCTTGGCGGGCATCACCCAGGTAACGGGCCCCGGCCAGCGGGAGAGCACCGCAAAGCGGCGGTCCTGGGGGATGTCTTTGTCACGGATGTACTTGATGGCCTGGGAATAACTGGCCGCCACTATGATCAGGCCCTTGGCCGGGTCCCTTTCCTTGAGGGCCAGCAGGGCGCGCACCGCCTCTTCGTTGTCCGGGTCACAGCCCAGGCCGAAAACGGCTTCGGTGGGATAGGCGATGAGGCCGCCATTTTGCAGGTGTTCGATAACAGCGTCGTACATGATGGGCATCGGCTTGAACGTGATGCCCTCATTCTAGCGCCGTGCGCCCCGGGGTTGAACGGCTGATTTTGCAAAGGCCCTACTGGGCCAGCACCTTGGCGCAGCCCTTGACCGGGCATTGCAGTACCGCCTTGCCCTTGAGGGTGCGGCGCACCATCAGCGCCCAGCCGCAGTCGGGGCAGGCCTGGGCCACGGGCGGATCGTTCAGCACGTACTTGCATTGGGGATATTGGTTGCAGGCGTAGAAGGTCTTGCCGAAACGGTTGACCCGCTCCAACAGCTCCCCATGGCGGCAGGCCGGGCAGGGGGTGCCGGTGTCCTTTTCATCCTGGTCATCGGCAATGTAATGACAGGCCGGGAAGGCGGTGCAGCCGATGAACATGCCGTAGCGGCCCTGCTTGACCGCCAGGGGCGCGCCACACTGGGGGCAAGGCGCGCTGTCGAGCACCTTTAGAACGGCGCTTTCGTGGCCCTTTACCGGCCGGCTGTAGTGGCAGGCAGGGTATGAGGCGCAACCGATAAAACTGTGCTTACCCACGTGGCGCAGCTGCAATTTGCCGCCGCAGTCGGGGCAAGGGTCGTCAATCTGCGCCAGGGCGTGGGTGTCGGCATCAAACAGGCTGTGGTCAATCTTGGACATGGCCTTTCCCCTCCTACTTTGCACAGGCGACCATCGCGGCGCCCTATAGTACCAGCTGCGGGCACAAGGGGTAAAAGGGGTTGCCGGCAGCGCGGTGCCAGCGAAGCGGGTTCCCTTTGTCAGGGATTGGCAGTCGGCGTCGACCCGGTGCCAGGCACTTGGTCGCAGCCCTGTCCCGGCTTAGTGCAGGTGCTCGCCGGGTTCCTCAAAGAGCAGGTTTTCCATCTTGGCGTAGGCGTTTTCCTGGCCGGGGACATTAAACAGCACCATCAGCACCACCCACTTGAGATCTTCCAGTGAGATGCTTTGCTGCTCCAGGTCCATCAGCCGGTCAATGGTCATTTCCCGGGTTTCGCCGCTCAGCACCTGGATTTGCTCCAGGAACAGCAGGAAGCCACGGCACTGGGTGTCCAGGCGCAGCATCTCTTCGGGGGTGAAGATACGGATGCTTTGCTGGGGCACATTGACCAGGAAGGGCTGTTCGCCATTTTCCTGCAACGCCGCCAACCGCTCCAGCCAAGCCAACGCCTTGAAGATCTCCTCATGGCGGAACCCGGCACGGGTCAGTTCGTCGGTGAGTTGCTCGTGGTCCATCATCACTTCCACTTCAGAATGGACATAGTTTTCGAACAAATACATGAGGACATCAAACATGCGACTGCCTCCTCTGTCTGACATACCCGCCCGGGACACGGCACACATAGCCTTGTATCTCCAGCTCGAGCAAATATGAGAGGACGACATCCACCGCCAGGTTCGACCTTTCTAGGATCAGGTCCAGCGGTGTTGTGTCGTCTCCTACAGTATCCAGAACCGGGTGTTCTGGCAATCCTTGCTGCATGTCCTTGGTGACGGGGCCCGGGGAGGACCAGCCCTTGAGGGCAAACAGCAAATCGTCGGGGGTCGTTGCCAGGCCGGCCCCCTCTTTTAACAGCTGATGGCAGCCCTGGGCTTGGGGGTTGAAGGGGCTGCCGGGCACGGCCAGCACCTCCCTGCCCGCCTCGGCCGCCAACCGCGCCGTGATCAGGGACCCGGAAGCCAGGCTGGCTTCCACCACCAGGGTGGCCAGGGACAACCCGGCGATGATGCGGTTGCGCTGGGGAAAGAGCGCCGGCAGGGTGGCGGTGCCGGGGGGCATTTCGCTCAGCAGCAGCCCCTGCTGGGCGATCTGTTCGAACAGGGTCTGGTGGCGGCGCGGGTAACAGCGTTCCAGGCCGCTGGCCAGCACCGCCAAGGTAGGGGCGCCTTGTTGCAGCGCCTGCTGGTGGGCCAGGCCATCTATGCCCAAGGCCAAGCCTGAGGTCAGGGCCAGACCCGCTGCCAGCAGCGGCTCTAGCAAGGCCAGGGCATTACGCCCGGCCGGGGTGGGCTTGCGGGTCCCCACCACTGCCAACTGGGGCCTGTCCCACAGGGCCTTGTCGCCCTTGTAGAAAAGCCGCACCGGTGGCCAGGGGCTTTCGGCCAGCAGCCAGGGGTAATCCGGATCCCCCAGGAAGCAAAGGCCGGCGCCGTCGGCCGCCATCCAGGCCAGGATCTGGTCGACCCTGTCCCAATCCAGCTGCGCTCTGGCCTTGATAAAGCCCTGGGGCACCCCGGCGTCCCGCAATTGTTGGGGGGACTCAGAAAGCAAAAACGCCGGCGACCATAAGGCCAACCGGCGCCAGCTTGCAGCCCGGATGCCGGGCAGCAGGGACAAGGCCAACTGCTGCCGGACCCGGTCCATGGTTACTCCGGATTGGTAGCCATATCCATTTCGCGGATAGGCTTCTCGGCCTTGAGGATCAGGGCCAGGCTGAGCTTGTCGAAGGTGCGGAACACCATCATCTGACCTATGCCCTCGGAGGGCTGCACCACTGTGGCTTCCTCGGAGGAGAACCAGCGGTCGAAGACAGAAGCGTCCTCTTTGTACTGGGCATCATCCTTGAGGATAACGGTGGCCCCCTCACGGCGGGCCTCCAGCACCAGGCCTGGCTCCAAGCCGTCGCGGGCACCCTTGTCGAGGATCACCACGTCGTATTTACCCAGGGCCCGGGTCTTGCGGTAAGAATCGATGATACGAGCTTCCACCAAGGCGCCTGGGGCGTGGGGTTGGAAGAACACCGGCAGATTGTGGTCGTCCAGGGGCAACAGGTAGTCCCCCTGGGTGATTTCACGCTCGGTCTGCACCACTTTCAGTGACGCCAGATCCAGGCTCTTGGCGTCTTCCCCTTGGCCGATCTGGGCCTGTTGCACGTCCATGGCCTTAACCACGGATACCAGCACGGCTTCTATGCCCAGCTCTTCCCCTGACTTGGGATCCAGATAGCGGTTGCCCTTACGGTAGACCCCGTACAGGCGCCCATCTTCTATCTTGTCGCCCCTGGCATAGATGTCCATATGCTGGGTCATGCGCTTGGTAAGGTCGGAACCGCCGGTGATACGGGGTGCGCCTTTAAGCAGCTCGTCGTCCACGATCTGCTGGTGGGTCAGGAAGGCACGAATATGGTTGGTGGGCAGGGTGGGAATGGCATCGCCTTTGTCCACCACCCGCACAGTGGGCGACAACTTGACCAGGGGTTTGCGCACCAGCTGCGGCACGCCGTCGATGATCACCAGGCTGAGTTTGTCGCCGGGGTAGATAAGGTGAGGGTTATCGACTTGTTCGTTGGACTGCCAGAGCTTGGGCCAGAGCCAGGGGTTTTGCAGGAACTTGGCGGAGATGTCCCAGAGGGTGTCTCCCTTCTTGACCACGTAGGTCTCGGGGAAGTCGTTTTTGAGTTTTAGATCGTCGGCCAGAGCGAGCCAGGTGACGGCCGCCGCAGCCAGTGCAAGCAGGATTTTTTTCATTTTTTTCGTCCTTTTGCCAGCCCCTCGCTGGCAGCTGAGAACCTTGGTTGATTATTATGGCTGTCATTGCCAGGTTCAAATGGCTAAAATTACAGCATATCAATCTGGCTTCATACACATATTAGCGCAGTAATCAGAAACTTATGGCAGTTCTAAACGTTTTGCACTACCCAGATGAGCGCCTTCGCACTGTGGCCAAACCGGTCGCAGAGGTCAACGACGCCATCCGCCAACTGGTCAGCGACATGTTCGACACCATGTATGACGAAAACGGGATCGGCCTGGCCGCCACCCAGGTAGATGTCCACCTGCAGGTGGTGGTGATGGACATCTCCGAAGAGCGAAACGAGCGCCGTGTCTTCATCAATCCCGAGATCATCGAGAAAGACGGCAAGGCCATGGGCGACGAAGGCTGCCTGTCCGTGCCCGGCTCCTACGCCGAAGTGGAAAGGGCCGAACACATCAAGGTCAAAGCCCTGGACGAGCAAGGCCAGGAATTCATCCTGGAGGCCGAAGGCCTGCTGGCCGTTTGTGTCCAGCACGAACTGGACCACCTCAAAGGCAAACTCTTTATCGACTACCTCTCCCCCCTCAAGCGTGAGCGCATCCGCAAGAAGCTGGAGAAGGAAGCCCGCCAGAACGCCCGTCAAACCGCTACCATCTGACGAGGATCCCCTTGAGTAAATTGCGTATTGTCTTCGCGGGCACGCCGGATTTCGCGGCCCGCCATTTGGCGTCTTTGCTTTCCAGCAAGCATGAAGTGGTGGCGGTGTTCACCCAGCCAGACCGCCCCGCTGGCCGTGGCAAGAAACTGACCCCAAGCCCGGTAAAGGTGCTGGCCGAGCAGCATCAGGTCCCCGTCCACCAACCCCAGAGCCTTAAAAAGCCGGAAGCCCAGGCCGAACTGGCCCAGTACCAGGCCGATGTGATGGTGGTGGTGGCCTACGGCCTCATTCTGCCCCAGGCGGTACTGGACCTGCCGCGCCTTGGCTGCCTTAACGTGCACGGCTCCCTGCTGCCCCGCTGGCGCGGCGCCGCCCCCATTCAAAGGGCGATCTGGGCCGGCGACAAGGACACCGGCGTGACCATAATGCAGATGGACAAGGGCCTGGATGCCGGCGCCATGCTCAGCAAGGCCAGCCTGGCCATAGGCCAGGACGACACCTCTGCCAGCCTCTATGAAAAGCTTGCCGAGCTGGGCCCCAAAGCCCTGCTGGACACCCTGGACCAGTTGGAATCCCTCAGCGCCGAGGTCCAGGATGACAGCCAGGCCAACTACGCCGAAAAGCTCAGCAAAGAAGAAGCGCAAATCGACTGGCAGCAAGACGCCGCCTTTATCGAGCGCTGCGTAAGGGCCTTCAACCCCTGGCCGGTGAGTCATTTCACTTACCAGGACCAAAGCATCAAGGTCTGGCAGGCCGAAGTTGTGGCCGGCCCCAACAACCAGCCCCCCGGCACCGTGCTGGCCGCAGGCAAGCAGGGGCTGGATGTAGCCACGGCTCAGGGCATCCTTCGCATTACCCAACTGCAGCTGCCCAACAAGAAAGCCATGACAGTGGCCGATGTGCTGAACGCCCGCCAGGACTGGTTTAGCCCGGGGACCTTGCTGTCATGAGTGCCAAACTGCGCGCCCAGGGCGCAAGGGTACTGGCAGCGGTACTGGACGAAGGCCGGTCCCTGAACGAGGCCCTGCCCGCCGCCCAAGGCGCCCTGGCCAACCCCAAGGACAAGGCCCTGCTGCAAGCCCTGTGTTTTGGCGCCCTGCGCCAGTACCGGCTGCTGGATACCGCCCTTGGTCAGCTGATGGACAAGCCGCTGAAGGGCAAGACCCGCATCCTGCACCAGTTGCTGGTGCTGGGCCTCTACCAGCTTTTCTTCAGCCGTATTCCCGCCCATGCCGCCGTTGGCGAAACCGTGGCCGCCGCGCCGCTACTGGGCCAGGGCAAACTCAAGGGCCTGGTGAACGGCGTGCTACGTAACGCCGAGCGCCAGGGTCAGGCACTGCTGGACGGTGCCGCCCGCAACAAGGCGGTGGCCAGCCTGCACCCCGACTGGCTGCTGGGCCGGCTGCGCAAGGCCTACCCCGAACAATGGCAGGCCATTATCGACGCCAACAATACCCAGGCACCGCTCTGGCTGCGCGCCAACCAAAGGGTGCAGGACAGGAGCGCCTACCTGGCCTTGCTGGAGAAGGCAGGGATTAGCGCAGAAAGTGAGCAATCACTTACGTCCGGTTTCAAATTGGTCGAAGCCCAAGACGTGACCACCCTGCCCGGCTTTAGCGACGGCGCCCTGAGCGTGCAGGACGGCGCCGCCCAATTTGCCGCCGAGCTGCTGGCCCCCAAAGACGGGGAGCGCATCCTCGACGCCTGCGCCGCTCCCGGTGGCAAGACCGCCCATATCCTGGAGCTGGCCGACGCCAAGGTAACGGCGTTGGACGTCAGCGAGCAGCGCCTGGAGCGGGTCAGCGAAAACCTCGCCCGCCTCGGCTTCAAGGCCAAGGTGGTGGCCGCCGACGCCAGCCAGCGCGATTGGTGGGACGGGGTAGCCTTTGACCGCATCCTGCTGGACGCCCCCTGCTCCGCCACCGGCGTTATTCGCCGCCACCCGGATATCCGCTGGCTGCGCCGCGACCAGGACATCCGCGAACTGGCCAAGCTGCAAGCCGCCATCCTCGACAACTGCTGGGCCATGCTCAAGCCAGGCGGCACCCTGCTTTATGCCACCTGTTCCGTGTTGCCGGAGGAAAACGGCGCGCAGATCCAGGCCTTCCTGTCCCGCACTCCGGACGCCACCCTGGCACCGGTACGGGACGGCGAAAGCGCGGCACAACCGGGCTGGCAGCTGCTGCCCGGGGACAAAGAGATGGATGGCTTCTTCTATGCAAGGGTGCTAAAAAAGCCGTAGTCCGAATCAAAAGCCCTTCTGATACGGGAACTTGGGCATGAAAATTATCATTCTGGGTGCCGGCCAAGTCGGTGGCACCCTGGTTGAAAACCTGGTGGGTGAGCAGAACGACATCACCTTGGTGGACCAGAGCCTGGACCGCCTGCGCGAACTGCAAGACCGTTTCGATATCCAGGTGATCCACGGCAACGCCGCCCACCCGGACACCCTTAAACGTGCCGGCGCCGAAGACGCCGACATGCTGATCGCCGTATCCAACAGCGACGAAACCAACATGGTGGCCTGCCAGGTCGCCTATACCCTGTTCCATACCCCCACCAAGATCGCCCGTATCCGCGCCGACCAGTACCTCAAGTACCGGGACAGCCTGTTCGGGGACAACGCCATACCGGTGGACCACATCATTTCCCCCGAGTCCCTGGTCACCAATTACATCCGCCGTCTGGTGGACTACCCCGGTGCCCTGCAGGTGCTGGACTTTGCCGACGGCAAGGTGGGGCTGGTGGCGGTCAAGGCCTATTACGGCGGGCCTTTGGTGGGCAACGCCCTGTCCACTCTGCGCGAACACATGCCCAACGTGGACACCCGGGTGGCCGCCATCTTCCGCCAGGGCCGGGCCATCAAGCCCCAGGGCACCACCGTTATCGAGGCGGACGACGAAGTGTTCTTTATTGCCGCCGCCGGCCATATCCGGGCGGTAATGAGCGAGTTGCAGCGCCTGGAACAACCCTATCGCAAGGTGATGATCGCCGGTGGCGGTAACATCGGCGCTGGCCTTGCCAAGCAGCTGGAGAAGAAGTACGCCGTCAAGCTGATTGAGCGTAGCGCCGCCCGGGCCGCCTACCTGTCCGAACGCCTGAGCAACACCATCGTCTTTACCGGCGATGCCTCCGACCAGGAGCTGCTCAAGGAAGAACACATAGACCAGACCGATGTCTTTATCGCCGTCACCAACGACGACGAGGTGAACATCATGTCCGCCATGCTGGCCAAGCAGCTGGGGGCCCACAAGGTGATGGTGCTCATTCAGCGCGGCGCCTATGTGGACCTGGTGCAGGGCGGCACCATCGACATCGCCATTTCCCCCCAGACCGCCACCATCTCGGCGCTGCTGACCCATATCCGCCGTGCCGACATCGTCAACGTCTACAGCCTGCGCCGGGGCGCGGCCGAAGCCATAGAGGCAGTAGCCCACGGCGATCCGGGCACCTCCCACGTTGTGGGCCGGGCGGTGGCCGATATCAAGCTGCCCCCAGGGGCCAGCATCGGCGCCATAGTGCGAGGTGATGAAGTGCTGATCGCCCACGACAGGACCGTCATCGAAAGCGGTGACCACGTGGTGCTGTTCCTGGTGAACAAGCAGCATATCGCCGCCGTCGAAAAACTCTTCCAACCCAGCGCTCTGTTCTTCTAGGCTACTCATGTTCAACTACAAGCCCGTTCTCTACATCATCGGCGTCTTCCTCAACGTACTGGCATTGATGATGTTGCTGCCCACGGCCCTGGCCTTCTGGGACGGGGAGAACGGCACCATGCAGTTCTTCGAGTCGGCCATCATCACCTATGCCGCCGCCCTCTTCTGCATGACCAAGGGCAACAGGGATCTGGGCCGCTTCAAGGTGCGGGACATGTTCCTGCTCACCTCCATGACCTGGGTCTTTACCTCGGGTTTTGCCGCCCTGCCCCTGGTGTTCGTTGAGCACATCAGCTACACCGACGCCTACTTCGAGACCATGTCCGGCATCACCACCACCGGCTCCACTGTGTTGTCGGGGCTGGACACCCTGCCCCGCTCCATCCTCTTGTGGCGCTCCTTGCTGCAATGGCTGGGTGGGGTCGGCTTTATCGTCATGGGGGTAGCGGTACTGCCCTTCCTGGGGGTAGGGGGCATGCGGCTGTTCCGCACCGAGTCCTCTGAATGGACCGACAAGAGCGCGCCGCGCACCGCCACCCTGGCCCGGGACATCCTCTGGGTCTACCTGACCCTGACCGGCCTGTGTCTGCTGTGCTACTGGCTGTCGGGGATGGGCTGGTTCGACGCCTTCAACCACGCCATGACCACCATTTCCACCGGCGGCTACTCTACCTCGGACGCGTCCATGGCCCATTTCGGGCCGGCCAGCCACTGGGTAGGTACCCTCTTTATGATGGCCGGCGGCATGCCCTTTTTGCTGTTGGTAAACGCGGTGCGTAAGAACCAGTGGAATATCTGGCGGGACGAACAATTCAGGGGTTATGTGCTGTTCCTGGCGTCGGTGTCCCTGGTGCTGGCCACCTGGCTGTGGTGGCACAAGGGCGAGCCCTTCCTGGACGCCCTCAGGATGACCTCCTTCAACGTAGTGTCGGTGGTGACCACCACCGGCTATGCCCTCACCGACTACAGCATGTGGGGGCCCTTTGCGGTGACCGCCTTCCTGCTGCTGATGTTCGTGGGGGGCTGTTCGGGGTCAACCTCGGGGGGCATCAAGATCTTCCGCTTCCAGTTGGCCGCCGGCATGTTGCACCTGCAGCTCAAGCAGCTTATCCACCCCAACGCGGTGTTCGTACAGAACTACAACCGCCGCCCGGTCAGTGACGACATCATCCGCTCCCTGGTGGCGTTCAGCTTCGCCTTCTTCCTGACGGTGGCCTTTATCACATTGGTGCTGGGGCTGATGGGGTTGGACCTGGTAACGTCCTTCACCGCCGCCATCACCTCGGTAACCAACGTGGGCCCGGGCCTTGGCGATCTGATCGGGCCGGCCGGCAACTTTGCCAACCTGCCCGATGGCGCCAAATGGCTGCTTTCCTTAGGGATGTTGCTGGGCCGCCTGGAAATCCTGACGGTGGTGGCGGTACTTACACCGGCTTTCTGGCGCCAATAAGGCGGCGGGCAAAGGCCCTGACCTCGGCCCAATCGGTGAAGTCCACATTGGTGCGGGTATTGGTGGGGCCGTCGGTCAGCCACATGATGAAGCGGATCATCAGCTTGTCAAAAAAGCGGTACTTGTCCCATTTCAGCGCCCCGGCAAACACCGCCAGGCGCTGGGGGTGCCAGGGGCTTTTTTCCAGGAACTTCTGCATATAGCGGGAACCGGCCGGGCTGTCCTTACCGGTTTTGCGGGCGGTGAGGTTGACCGAGAAAAAGGCGTTAGGCCTGGCGGTCAGTTCCACCGCCTGGGCTTTGACGAACTCATAGAGACAAGGCCTGTGGTCCCCGTAACGCACGGCGCCCCCCACCACCACCAGATCTATCCCTTCCCATTCCGGCTCGCCGTTGCGCTCGATGTCGCAAAAACGCACCTGGTGTCCGGCCTCGTGCAGCACCTCAGAGATGGCCTGCATGATGGCGCGGGTCTGGCCGTCCACTGAGGAGTAGGCCAGCAGTATGGTTTGGGTGGTCATGGTGTGTCCTCGTTCAACGCCCTGCATTGGATAGCCGGCTGTAATGCCAGCCAGGCCAGCAGTCCTTCTTGCTCACCGTCTGGTACGGCAATGCGCAGTTGTACCTTGTCGGCAAAGCTTTCTTCAAGCACCTGGCTGCCGGTCTTTTGCAGCCAGTACTGCAGGTCGGGCAGTTGGCCATAGGGCAGGGTCAGTTCCAGGGTGCGATAGTGCACGCATAGCCGGCTGGGCAGTGCCTTTAAGGCGCTGGCCACGCCACCGCCGTAGGCCCGCACCAGGCCGCCGGTGCCCAGCTTGACGCCCCCATAGTAGCGCACCACAACGGCACTCACTTCCCCAAGGCCGGACCCCAGCAACTGCGCCAGCATCGGCTTCCCCGCCGTACCGGCCGGCTCGCCGTCGTCGCTCATGGCATATTGCTGGCCGTCTGTGGGGTGGCCGGCCACGGCCGCAAAGCACCAGTGGCGAGCGCCGGGGTGCTTGTCCTTGCAGTCTTGCCAGAAGGCGCGGGCCGCCGCCAGGCCCTGGGTATGGGCCAGCAGGGTGATAAAGCGGCTCTTCTTGAGGGTTTCTTCAACCGCCAAGTCTTGGGCGGGAACGAGATAGGACATGAAGGGAGCGGGGTTTCGGCACAAACCCCGCAGTCTATCAGGCCAGGCCCAGCTTACGGGTCATGTTTTCGATGCCGTCGCCGTGCACTATGACGTCGTCTTCGATACGGATGCCGCCGAAGGGCTTGAAGGCCTCTACTTTGTCCCAGTTGACCAGCTCGGCGTGCTCGCCGGCCTGCACTTCTTCGAGCAAGCTGTCGATGAAGTAGAGACCGGGCTCGATGGTCAGCACGTTGCCCGCTTCCACTACTCGGGTGGTGCGCAGGAAGGGGTGCTGGGCCGGGGCCGATTCCTTGTCCCCATGGTCGTTGGCCATAAAGCCGCCCATGTCGTGGACCTGCAGGCCCAAATGGTGACCGAGGCCATGGGGGAAGAAGGCACGGTTGATGCCGGTGGTCAGGGCGGTTTCGCCATCACAGCGGATGATGCCGAAGTCCTTGAGGATCTTGGCTACCCCCAGGTGGCACTGATGGTGCAGCTCGGCGTACTTGAGGCCGGGTTTGAGACCGGCCACCAGGTCCCGTTCCAGTTGGTCCATGGCCGCAATCAGCTCGGCAAAGGCGTTGTCTTCCCGGGCATAGGTACGGGTGATGTCGGCGGCATAGCCGTTGAAGCTGGCACCGGCGTCAATCAGGAAGCTACGGCTCTGGTCCGGCACCCGACGGTCAAAATGCATGTAGTGCAGGATGGCGGCGTTGCGGTTGAGGGCGACGATATTGCCATAGGGCATGTCGTTGTCGCCCTGTTCGGTGGCGCTCAGGTAGGCCTGGTTGATACCGAACTCGCTCTTGCCGGCAAAGAAGGCTTCCTTGGCGGCCAGGTGGCCCTTGACGGCGATGGCGTTGGCTTTGCGCATGCAAGCCAGTTCCCACTCGGTCTTGTAGGCCCGGTAGTAATGGAGGTAGTTCAGTACCGGCTCGGGGTTCAAATCCTTAAAGCCCAGGCTTTCGGCATAGGCCTGGTGCTCGCCGATATAGGCTACCCGGCTCTTGTCCTGGGGCAGGGCCTTGGCGGCGGCGGCCGGGGAGTCAATCAGCACGATATCGAACTGCTCGCTCCAGTATTCGCTGGGGGCATCGGCCACCTTGTGCCAGAAATCCACCGGGCGGAAGAACAGCAACTTGGGCTTGTCTTCACCGTTGACGATCACCCAGCAGTGGGGGTTGTCGATGACCGGCAGCCAATGCTTGAAGTGGGGGTTGGGCTTGAAGGGGTAATGGTTGTCATCCAAAAAGACCCCCAGCTGCTGGCCGGCGTGAATGGCCAGGGCCTGGTAGCCGCTGCGTGCCAGGGCCGCCTTGGTGCGCTTTTGCAGCTCGGCAATGTGGTCGGGGTAAAGGCGTGCCAGATGTTCCATACTGTTCACCGTCATTTCTGAATGATAAAGCGCCATCCTATCATTGCCAGCAGGAGGGACCCAAGGCAGCCCATCGACCCGGCCCGGGCGCTGACCGTACGCCAACTTAAACAGCCACATTAAACGGATGTTTGAAAAGGCTATTGCATTCCGCGCAAATTACTACCATCATGCCTTGACTGGTTTGACCACCTATGCCTAGAGGCACAAAGGGAGAACGCCAAATGCTTTACCAAGGTGACAACCTCAAGGTGGCGCTGGAGTCCGACGGTATCGCCGTCCTGACTTTCGACGCCCCCGGTTCCGTAAACAAATTCGATCGCCAGACCCTGTCCGAGCTGGACGCGGCCCTGGACGCCATTCAAGGCAGCAATGGGGTTAAAGCCCTGGTGCTGGCCTCCGGCAAAGACACTTTCATCGTCGGCGCCGACATCACCGAATTCCTGGAAACCTTCAAGCTTCCCGAGCCCGAACTGCTGGCCTGGGTACAGAAGGCCAATGCCATCTTCAGCAAGCTTGAAGACCTGCCCTTCCCCAGCGTTTCTGCCATCAAGGGCTTTGCCCTGGGCGGCGGCTGCGAGTGCATCCTGGCCACCGACCTGCGCGTGGCGGACAGCACCGCCAAGATTGGCCTGCCGGAAGTGAAGCTGGGCCTTATTCCCGGTTTCGGCGGCACTGTGCGCCTGCCCCGCGTTATCGGTGCCGATAACGCCATGGAACTGATCACCACCGGTAAAGACAACCGTGCCGACGCCGCCCTGAAGCTGGGCCTGGTAGACGCCGTGGTTGCCCCGGAAAAACTGTTCGACGCCGCCATTGCCATGGCCAAGAGCGCCATTGCCGGCAAACTGGACTGGCAAGGCCGCCGCGCCGCCAAGACCTCTGCCCTGAAGCTGGACAAGCTGGAAGCGGGCATGAGCTTCTCCACCGCTACCGGCATGGTGGCAGCCCAGGCTGGCAAGCACTACCCAGCCCCCATGACCGCCGTCAAAGGTATCGAAGCCGCTGCCCGCATGGGCCGCGACGAGGCCCTGGCCATCGAGAACCAAGGCTTTGTGAAACTGGCCAAGACCGAAGTGGCTACCGCCCTTATCGGTATCTTCTTGAACGACCAATTCATCAAGGGCAAGGCCAAGAAGGCCGGTAAAGCCGCCCACGCCGTGAACAAGGCCGCCGTACTGGGCGCCGGTATCATGGGTGGCGGTATCGCTTACCAGTCCGCCTCCACCGGTACCCCCATCATCATGAAGGACATCAACGACAAAGCCCTGCACCTGGGCCTGTCCGAGGCGTCCAAGCTTTTGAACAAGCAGCTCGAGCGCGGCCGTATCAACGGCGCCAAGATGGCCGGCGTGCTCAACAGCATCGTCCCCAGCTTGAGCTACGACAGCGTCAAGGACGTGAACATCGTCGTTGAAGCCGTTGTGGAAAACCCCAAGGTCAAAGCCAGCGTGCTGGCCGAGGTGGAAGGCGTGGTGAGCGAAGACGCCATCATCACCTCCAACACCTCCACCATTTCCATCAACCAGCTGGCCAAGAGCCTGAAGAAGCCTGAGCGCTTCTGCGGTATGCACTTCTTCAACCCGGTGCACCGCATGCCGTTGGTGGAAGTCATCCGTGGCGAGAACACCTCCGAAGAGACCGTGGCTACCGTAGTGGCTTACGCCGCCAAGATGGGTAAATCCCCCATCGTGGTCAACGACTGCCCCGGCTTCTTCGTCAACCGCGTGCTGTTCCCCTACTTCGCCGGCTTTAGCCTGCTGGTACGTGACGGCGCCGACTTCCAGGCCGTGGACAAGGTCATGGAGAAGCAGTTCGGTTGGCCCATGGGCCCGGCTTATCTCTTGGACGTAGTGGGTATCGACACCGGTCACCATGCCCAGGCGGTGATGGCCGAAGGCTTCCCGACCCGCATGAGCAAGACCGAGAAAGACGCCATCGACGTGATGTTCGAGAACCAGCGTTTCGGTCAGAAAAACGGTAAAGGCTTCTACGTCTACACCGAAGACAAGCGCGGCAAGCCCAAGAAAGAAGCCACCGCCGAGAGCTACGAGCTGCTCAAGGCCGTGGTCAAGGCCCAAGGCGAGTTCAGCCCGGACGAAATCATCAACCGCACCATGCTGCCGATGATCATCGAAACCGTGCGCTGCCTGGAAGAAGGCATCATTGCCAGCCCGGCCGAAGCCGACATGGGCCTGGTCTATGGCCTGGGCTTCCCTCCCTTCCGTGGTGGTGTGTTCCGTTACATCGACACCGTCGGTCTCGACAAGATCGTCGCCCTGGCCGACCAGTACGCTCACCTGGGTGAGCTCTACCAGGTCACCGACACCATGCGTACCATGGCGGCCAACGGCAAAACCTACTACGGCCAATAAGGACGGAGAACGAACATGATCAAAGAAGCTGTCATCGTCGACTGCATCCGCACCCCCATGGGCCGTTCCAAGGGCGGCGTGTTCCGTAACGTTCGCGCCGAAGAGCTGTCCGCTCACCTGATGAAGGGCCTGTTGGAGCGCAACAGCGCCCTGAACCCGGCCGACATCGAAGACGTGATCTGGGGCTGCGTGCAGCAGACCCTGGAGCAGGGCTTCAACATCGCCCGTAACGCTTCCCTACTGGCCGGTCTGCCCAAGAACGTGGCGGCTACCACCGTCAACCGCCTGTGCGGCTCCTCCATGGACGCCCTGCACCACGCGGCCCGCGCCATCATGGTTGGCCAAGGTGACGTGTTCATCATCGGCGGCGTTGAGCACATGGGCCACGTGCCCATGAACCACGGTGTGGACTTCCACCCCGGCCTGTCCAAGAACGTGGCCAAGGCCGCTGGCATGATGGGCCTGACCGCCGAAATGCTGGGCCGCCTGCACGGTATTACCCGTGAACAGCAGGACGCCTTCGGGGTACGTTCCCACCAGCGCGCCTGGGCTGCCACCCAGGAAGGCCGCTTTAAGAACGAAATTCTGCCGATACTGGGCCACAATGCCGACGGTATCCTGGAGCTGATCGACTTCGACGAAGTGATCCGCCCCGAGACCACAATCGAGTCCCTCGGCGCCCTGCGCCCGGTGTTCGACCCGGTCAACGGTACCGTCACTGCCGGCACCTCCTCTGCCCTGTCTGACGGCGCCAGCGCCATGCTGGTCATGTCCGCCGACAAGGCCAAGGAACTGGGCCTCAAGCCCCGCGCCAAAATTCGCTCCATGGCGGTGGCCGGTTGCGATCCGTCCATCATGGGTTACGGCCCTGTGCCCGCCACCCAGAAGGCCCTTAAGCGCGCAGGCCTTAGCGTCAGCGACATCGACTTGTTCGAGCTGAACGAAGCCTTCGCCGCCCAGTCCCTGCCCTGCGTCAAAGACCTGGGCCTGGCTGACCAGGTAGAGGACAAGGTCAACCTCAACGGCGGTGCCATTGCCCTTGGCCACCCCCTGGGTTGCTCCGGTGCCCGTATCTCCACCACCCTGATCAACCTCATGGAAGCCAAGGACGCCACCCTGGGCGTGGCCACCATGTGTATCGGTCTGGGCCAAGGTATCGCCACCGTTTTCGAACGGGTCTAAGGCTCCTGGACGTGAAAAGCCGGCCCTGGTGGCCGGCTTTTTGTTTTTCGGGTAGAATTCGCCCACTTTTTCACCGGAGCCTGTCATGAGCCATTTTGCCAACCCCGACCACCAACTGGACGTACTGGGCCTGCGCTGCCCCGAGCCGGTGATGCTGGTCCGTGGCAAGATCCGTAAGCTCAGCGACGGTGAAACCCTGCTGGTGCTGGCGGACGACCCGGCCACCACCCGCGACATCCCCTCTTTTTGCCGGTTTATGGACCACACCCTGGTGGCCAGCGAAACCCAGGCAGCTCCCTACCGTTACCTGATCAAAAAAGGCCTCTAGGCTCCCAGGTAAGCCAGGGGACTCAGCCCCGTCATCTGCTTGAAGAACGCCACAAAGGCACTGTCGCTGGCAAAGCCCAGGGCATCGGCAATGGCACTGTGCCTGTCGCCGGCGGCCAATCGCTCTATGGCCTTGAGCAGTCGCCATTGCTGGCGCCACTGCTGGTAGCCCATGCCGGTCTCCCGCTGGAAGATACGCCCCAAGGTCTTGGGGCTGGCACCAACCTGGCTGGCAAGCACCCCAAGGGCCGGGGGCAGCAGGGCCATGTCCAACCCGGCCAGGCGCCTGTCTTTGGGCAAGGGCAGCAAGGTAGGCTCCCGCCGGGCCCGGGCTATCTCGTCAAGGCAAAGGGCCACCAGGTGAGGCCCGCTGCCCTTGGACCAGTCGGTCGCCAAGTCGGCCTGGGCAATCCGCTCCAACAAGGCAGCCAGCAATTCCCCCACTTCCAAGACCTGCACCTGCTGAAGCAGCCCTTGGCATTGGTCCGGGTCGAAATACAAGGAGCGGTAATCGACAATGCCCTGCATCTGCGCCCTGTGCGTCACACCAGCGGGTATCCAGGCGGCCCTGGTCGGCGGCAACAGGCACAACTGGTCAGCCAAGGTGATATGGATACAGCCCCTGCGGGCAAACAACAGCTGGGCCCGGCCATGGCGGTGCATGCCGGAGTCATGTCGGCCCAACTGGGCGGCGATGCCCAGCACCCTTTGGGGGTGCTGATCTGGGTCAAAAGCGTCTTGGGGTTGGAGCCAAGCCACGTTGTCCTATTTCCTATATAAAGTGTCTCTTTGATTGTAATAAGACAAAAGCAGCCTCGCTAGACTGCCCTCTTGGTTTTAGACAAGAGATGCCCATGGCCAACCAACCCCGGCTGTTATTGCTGACAGCCCTGCTGATGTTTCCCCAAGTGGTGGAAACCCTCTACAGCCCGGCCCTACCCGCCATTGCCGACGCCTTCAAGGTCAGTGCCCAGTTGGCCGGCCATAGCCTGTCCCTGTACTTCATCGCCTTTGCCTTTGGGGTGGTGTTCTGGGGCCGTCTGGCCGACACCTTGGGCCGCCGCCCGGCCATGTTGGCAGGGCTGGCTTGTTATGGACTGGCCTCCCTTGCCGCCCTGGTCAGCCAAGATTTTGCGCTGTTGCTGAGCGCCCGGGCCTTGGCGGCCTTCGGCGCCGCAGCCGGTTCCATAGTGACCCAGACCATGCTGCGGGACTGCTTTGAAGGCCGGGCCCTGGCCCGGGTCTTCGCCTTGGCCGGTATCGCCCTGGCTTTGAGCCCGGCCCTCGGCATGATGCTGGGGGCCACCTTGGTGGATTGGGGGGGCTACCTGGCCCTGTTCGCCTTCCTGCTGGCCCTGGCCTTGTTGCTGCTGGGTTGGAGTGCCCAAGCCTTGGCTGAAACGGCCCCGGACAGGCCACCGCCCCCAGCCCTTTGGCCGCTGTTAAGCGCCATGGCGGGCGACGGCGGCATCTGGCGCACGGCGCTGCTGGTGGCGCTCTTTAATCTGGGTTTGTTCAGCTATTACCAATTGGCCCCCTTCGTGTTCGACGCGGCCGGACTGCCGCCCCAGGCCTTCGGCTACAGTGGCCTGGTCCTGGCCTTGGGTGCCGTCGGCGGCGCCCTTTGCAACCGCCTGCTGCTGGGGCGAGGTTGGGCACCGGCTGCCTTGGTGAGGCTGGCTGTCATGCTGTTCGGCCTGGGCGCGTTGGGGGTGGCGGCCCTGGCTGACCACTGGCTGCTGGTCTTGCCCATGGTGCTGGTGGTATTGGCCTTTGGCCTTGGCATACCCAATGTCCTGGCCGGAGCCCTGACCGACTACGGCCATTGCCTGGGTACCGCCGGGGCTCTACTGGGTATGGCCTATTACCTGCTGCTGGGAACGGGGTTGGTGGTGGCCGCCTGGCTGCAAGACCTGGGCCCGATCCTGGTGGGTAGCGCCCTGACCATGGGCCTGCTGCTGGCAGCACAAACCATTCAGAAATCGCGGTCAGTGTCGCCTTAGAAGAGGGTAAGGGCCCGAAATGGCTGGGCTTATCCTGTATCATGGTCAGGCCCCTGGGCCTCTGACCTTTCACTGCAAAACATAGGATGTGGCATGTTGCAGTCCGACAATCGGAACACCCTCTCCCTCGACCCGCAAAACCCCCAAAGTATTGCCCAAGCCCTGGCCCAATACCGGCTGCACCTGGACAACGACAGTGTCTCCCGCAATGGCCAGTACCTGCTCGAGTTTGTGGCGCAAACCCCCGAAGGCCAAAGGCCCCTTCGCCTCAGTGACCTGGCCGGCGCCCCCCAGCAAGCCTTGCTGCGCGACGCCCTCATTCTGCACCCCGACGGCGAAGAGCATATTCCCGAGGACCCGGCGGCCGACAACCTGGCCTATGGCCTGTCCGAACCCCTTCTCTTTGCCCTGGCCCTGCAATACCCGCCGCTATTGGCCGACGTCCTGGCCACCGCCAGGGCCATAGTGGCCTACGCCAGGCGCCATAACGACACCTGGGCGCTGTGGCTGGACGACACCGGGGTGTTCGGGGTGGAAGCCCTCTATATGCTGGCCCGCACCGACAGCCAGTACGCCACCCTGCTGGCCCAGTACTTTATTCCCAACTGGGACCATGACCACGCCGACGCCTACAGCGCCTTCCTGGCCGACCTGGTGGCCCGCCATGGCTGGCAGCGGGACATTATCCAGGCCTACCTCTGGTGCGACAGCGACCTGCAGCGCCTGCGCATGTATGAGGGGGAATGGCAGCAGGGCTGGCGCCATACCAGCCTGGCCGAGCACCTGCAAAGCCACCCCGAGGATTACCACTGGTTCAAGGACGCCCTGGCCCGGCGCCTGCTCAGCCAGCCCAAGATGCTGGAAAGCCACCACCAGGACCTCGAAGACTGCAACCCGGTGCTGGATTTCTTCATTACCTTGCAGCCCTGTGGCGACTACCTGTGGGACGACGATTTCGACCGTGACGCCTTCCTCGGCCAGCCCTTTATGGAGGACCGCCTCGAAGACGAAGCCATGGATCTCCACCAGGCCATCGCCGCCCAGGCCCAGGGCCCCCTGGTCTGTTACAGCCACAGGGACGGGCAGCGCCTGGCCGATGAAGAGGCCCGCGACGATCCCGGCCATGACCTGGTGCTGGTCCACCAATTGATTGCCTCCCTGGCCACCGGCCAAGCCCTGTGGCAATACGTGGTGGACGGCAGCCAACCCCAGCAGCTGACCGAGCTTGAAGCCCTGGACCTGTTTGCCCACAGCAAGGGCAAGGCCCCCGCCTTCTACCGCGCCCTGACCGACTATCTGCCCTATGGCGACAACAACAGCGACATCAACAACGAGCTGCCCTTTATGCTGGGGGACCTGGAAATGGCGCTGCTGGAAGACGGCTATGAAGGGGAGCTGCTGCCCCCAGGCAGTACCCAGGAGCGCGGCCAGCAGCTGCTGCGGATCCTCGATATCCTCTACCGCCTGCTGGGGGTGGAGAGCCTGACCGACTACCAACGGGAAAAGCTGGTCCTGGACAGGGCCCTTATCAGCCTCGAAGACTTTGTCGGCCGTTATAGTCGCCTGGACTTGGACGCCGACGCCCTGGCCCGTCAGGCCCTGGCCGTGCAGCTCAGCCAGGTAGACGACCAACACACTAACGACATGTTCAACAAGCCCCTGTTGGACAGCCTCAAGGATTTTTTTGGCCGCCACCGGGCCCTGGCGGATCCGCGCCAATGGGCCCTGGATGCGTTCGGGCCTGGCCATTACTGCCTGATGGCCTTCCTGCTGTTTGACGACTGGCAGCAACAGCGGGGGGACCAGGTCACCCAGGCTCTGATCGGCCAGCTGAGCGAACCGGCCCTGGGGCAACATCTCTTTGCCCTCCTGATGCAAGGCACCCAGGTCAGTGACGACCTCAAAGGCCGTGGCTTTACCCTGGAGCAGCATCGGCAGTTGCAGCAGTTTTTCTGTGAAGCCGCCCCGGCGCTGACCTTCGACCAGGCCCTGGCGTTATTGCGCCAAGGGTTGCAAAGGAAGGAAACCATCCGCCAGAGCAGCCTCTATTTCCCCACCTTCAGCGAGCACCAGCCTTGCTATGAGGCCCTTCAAAGCTTGCGGGGACGTCACCATTACCAGTGGTTGGTGCTGGCCGCCTTCTGGCTGCAGCAACTGCCCCTGCCGGTGGGGCAGCAGGCCAAGCGCTTCTGGCAGGCGCTGGTGAAACTGGCGCCGGTACGCACCCTGCGCCTGGTGGCACAAATGGACTCGACCGACACCTACAGCGTCGAGTTCGACGAGCCCCTGGCCGCCATCGACTGCCTGGACAGCATCGAGAAAGCCGGGGTGGACCAAGCCTATCGCCTGGCCTTCGAGGTCCAGCTTTACTTCAACAACCGCCAATACCGGGACTATCTCAATAGCCTGGAGCTCTACGCCGAAATAGACAGCACCGCCACCGGCATGTTTGCCCAGGTGGACCGCAACAAGGCCAAGGCCCTGCGCCAGGGCCTGGACTACATCAGCGAGTACCACAAGGTGCGTTTCTACCGCCACCTTGAGGTGTGCCACCCCCGCTTTACCCTGGCCGGCGACCCGGCCCTAGAGCAGGACTTTGCCCTCAGCCTCAAACGGATGCTGACCCTGAGCATACTGTCCTGGGAGCAGGCCTTGCTGGCCGAGCAGGCACCCCAGTGCCGGTTGCTGGACGGCGACGACCTGGAAGGTAAGGCCCTGACCCTGTCCGAGCAGCTGCAGATAGAACCCAGGCTGCACCAGGACTACGGCGACTGGCTAACGGTGCTGCTGGCGCTGGACAAGGGCGACCACCTGGAGGTGTTTGGCCTGTCCGAGCCGCCCAAGGGCGATCGTCTCAGGGGCCATCAGGTGCTGGTGTTTGACGCCGACCTGGACCAGGCCGCCCTCTGGCAAAAGCTCAATGCTCTCTTTGACAAGGACGCCAGGATAGACGCAGCCTACCAGCACACCCTGGCTTACCTGGCCGGTGACTTACCCTACCAGGCCATAGCCAGCCACTATCAACACAGGGTGCACCGCCACCTGGAGATCTCGGGGCCTGGGCACTTCCTGGCCGGCCCCGGCGACTACATCTGGTTGCTGGACCAAGAGCGGCGTGCCCGCCTGGCCAAGCTGCTGATCAACCACAGCTACCGGGGCTTCAAGTTGTTCGAGGGGCGCCTGGCGGACTGTTATCTGGGGGAGCAGGTGGCCAGTGGCGATATGGATATGGAGACCTACCTGGAGCAGTGCAGCGATCACTACATCGACGACCATCTGGACGACGCCCTACCGGGCTTCCTGGCCTGGCTGGACGAGATTGGCATAGTCGCCGAACACCAGCTGCTGTTCTGTGCCAAGCATGCCGAGTATGAAGGCTGCGCCGCGCATCTGGCCCTGTTGCTGCCTTTAGACCTGGCCCAGCAGCGCCTGGCCTTCCTTAATGCCAAGCACAAGACGGCTTTGGTGCCGCTGCTGTCGCAGTTGCCCCAGGGCCAGCAGCTGCTGGCCCTGTTGGCAGCGGACGAGTCGCGCCAGGTACGGGATGCCGTGGCCGCCCAGAGGGCCTGACCACAGCAAAAACAAAAAGGCTTGGCACAGTGCCAAGCCTTTTTTTTAGTAATCCTCTTCGTATTCCTCATCCTCGTAGCCATCGTCACCGGCTATGGGGTACGGCACACTGGCATAAAAGGCCGGCCAGCCCGGCTCATGGCCGTGGCGCTCAGCCAACAGCCCCAGCCCCTCGTTAGTAAAGAAGCACTCGTGGTCCGGGTCTATGGCGTTGAGATAGCGCCCCACCAGGGGCAGCCATTTGGCATCGGCCAGCCCAAGCTGCAAGGCACAATCGGCCAAAGCCGGCCGGTAGTTGGTACAAAAGCAGTTGTCGGAGCCGTCGTAGGCGATGAAGCGTTCCAGGATCTCGGCCATATCGGCCTGGGCACCCGGCACCTGCACCACCGCCTCGAAAAAGCGCGCTTCGTCCCAGTCTTCCTTACCGTCGGTAAAGGTCAGGCGCAGCTTGTTGCCAAAACAGAGGTCTTCGATAAATTCAGCCTTGACCGCCAACCGCTTTACGGCAAAGCCCAGGGATACCGGTGATGACAGGTCGCTGGTCTCGATAAGGGTGCTGCCGAGGCGGTCCAGCATTCGCTGCTGGGCCTCATCCAACTGCCAGTTTTGCTCCCACCCCTGCCAATTGAGGCTGACCGGCACTATGTCCTGCAGCTCGGCACTGGCGCTTTGGCGACGACTGCCGGGGTGGCTGGCTGGGTCCGGGGTCAGGTTGGTGAACCTCTGCCAATCGTCCAGCAGCAGTTCGGGGCCCAGGCTCAGCAGCTGGGTTTCTTCGTCTTCGGCTTGCTCGGGCACATAGAGGGGCGAGCGCCACTGGCCGTCCAAGGACACCTTGCGTACCAGGCCCCCGTCCCAACAGAGCCAAAGCGCTTCCTCACCCGGACAAAAGCGTAGGCTTTGCAGGATCGCCAAGAACTCCCCAAGGTATTCCTGGCCTTTCTCCCAATCCTGCTCTTCTTCGAGGGTGCCGGCGGCCAGGCGCTGGAGAACCTCGGCCCGCTCGGCGGCCCGGAACCGGTTGGCATGAAGCTGTTGGGGGCTGAACTGGCGCACCGGTAACCTGGCCACCCGCTGGCCCTGATGTAGGTCGATGATGTCCAGTTGGTAGAGAAAATCCCCCTGCTCTGTGACCGGTACCTTGACCGATGGCAAGGCCAGCAGCCCAAGGGCCGGGTCCAGGGCCAACCGTTGGGGCGCTTCCCGCCATCCCAGGGCATCGGGCCCTTGGGCCAGGCCCTTGGCCTTGACGACACCGCCGTCACGGTCTTGAGGCAAGGCGAAGCGCAGCAGGGACTGGCAGGTGCGGCCGCTGTTACGGTTTTCCCGAGAACAATGCAGCACCAGGCTGGTACCGGGGCCGGCCAGCAGCGGATCGTGAAAACGAATGCTGTAGCCCTCGGGGGTTTCGACCTGGAAGCGCCCTGTCCGGTAGAGCTGCTGGTCGTCGCCCCATTGCCAGCGGTCCACCTTGTGGCAATGGGCGTTCTGGTCTTCCCAGAGCACCGCCAGGGTGGCGCCGTCGGCCAGGATCTGGGCCCGGCAGTAATCGAGCCGGTAATGGTGCACCAACTCCTGGGCCTGGTTGTCGAAGTCCAGCAGATAGAGGCCACCGTCATTGCAGAGCAGGGTGGCGCAGCGGCCCTTGTGGTCCACGCCATTGAAAAAGCCCACCACCTGGGTGATGCCTTGAGCCTCGTTGAGGGCGGTGGCCCATAACAGTTCGGTATCGCCCCCCTGGTCCTGGGGGCGAATGCCCAGATGGTGCACCCGGGGAGCGCCCTCTTCAGGGTCTATGTAAACCAGCCGGTCCGGGTCTGGCGTTGCAAAAAAATTCATGGGTGTTCCTTGGATGCGGGACTAGGGAGGCAGCGCAGCCCCTGGTCCTGGGTGAAAAAGGTTTGCCGGGCCAGGCCGCTTTGCTTGCTGTCGGTAACCACGTAGGCCAAGGTGCCCTCCCCTTTGGCCTGGCCGGCCAGGGTGCTGACCAGACGACCCTTGTCGTCATAAAGGCGCAGCACACAACCGACTGGGTCAAAGCGCCAATAGCCGTACCAGTCGCGATCGGAGAAGGTCTGGCCGCCGGCCTGGCCCTGGCGAAACAGGCCCAGGGTGGAAGGCTGGGCCGAGGGCCGGTCCGGATCCCCCAGCCAATGCTTGCGGGTCAGCTGCAGCTGGTATTGGTTGAGTTCGGCCTGGGTGCGCAGCGTTGCCACTTTTTCCACATAGACCCAGTCCTTGCGGTCACCGGCCGGGGGCCGGTAGTTGGGGCCGTGGTAGGCGTAGCAACCGGCCAACTGGGCGGCTGCTACCATCAGGGCGCCAAAGGTCAGGTAACGCCGCCCCTTATTCATCGTCCGCCTCGTTGTAAGGGTGGGACGCGTCAAAGACAGCCCAGGCCGGGTGCCCCTGGTGGCGCACCTGCAACTGGTAGAGCCCGTCCCCCTGGCCGACAAAGAAGCCGTCATGGTCGTTGTCCAAGGCTTCGAGGTAGCGGCAGACAAGGGGCAGGTAGGCGGCATCCTGCAGGCCCAGTTGCAAGGCGCAGTCGGCCAGGGGCGGCTGGCCGTACAGCCCTTCCAAGCCATCGCTGCCTGGGGTGGCAATGAAGTGTTCCAGCACCTGGGCCATCAGCGCCAAGGCGCCGGGTTGCTTGGCCGCTGCTTTGAAAAACGCTTCCTCGCCCCATTGCTGGTCTTGATCTGCAAAGAGGAAAAGCAACGTCTTGCCCCGGCTGACGGCCCGGCAGTCGGCGGTCAAAGCAACCAACTGCTGCAATGCCGCTCGTTGCTGGGCCGGTTCTGCCAGGCTTTCAACCCGGATAAGATTCTGGCCAAGGCCAGACAGGGCCATTCGCTGGGCCTGGGTCAGCTGCCAGTTATGGCGCCAGTCCTGGGGTTCGAGGGCCAAGGGCTGGACCTCATCCAAGGCCGAAGCGGTGCAGGCCGGCAGCTTGGTACGGGCAAAGGCATAAGCGCAGTCGAAGGTCAGCTGCGCCCCGGCGCCAATCAACTGACCTTTGGCCTGCAGGAGCGGCGAGGTCAGGCGGCCATCGAAGGCCAGGCGCCTGACACCATCGTATCCCCAGCCTAACCACAGGGCCTCTTCCTCGGTGCTGAACAGGCTGGTGCTGAGGCTTTCCAGGCCGTTTTCATCCAGGGGGCGCACCCAGACCGGGGCCGAACGCTGGCCATCATCCAGCGACACCCATTCGATACCCAAGGCCGCCTCCCCCAATACCGGTACCGCCGCCAGGCTGCGGGCCGGGCTGACGGCAATAACGCCGGGTTCCGGGTCCCAGTCGGCAGGGGGCGTGGCCAGGGGAAAGACCCGAAAGCGCGGCTGACCCTCTACCAGGTCCAGGCGCAGCAGGTACTGGAACCAAAAGTCCTGTTCGGTTTCGTCGTCGTAGTCGTCGTCGAGTCCGTGCAGGATCAGGCTGTTGCCTGGGCCGGGATAAAGGCGATGCTGCAGGGAGATACTGAAGTAGGGTTCGTCTTCATCCCGGTAGTCGAAGCCGCCACCGAAGGCGTCATCATCATAAAGATCCAGTTCCACGGCCGGCGTTAGCTCACCGTCCAGGCCAATACGCTGCAGGTAATGGCACCGGCCCTTCTCAAAGAGCACCAGCAAGGCCTTGCCGTCGCTGCTCACTACCCCTTTGGCGTCCATGAAGCCCAACTGGAATTGCTTGAGCAAGCGCACCTGGCGGCTTTCAAAATCCACCAGGTAAAAGCAACCGTACTGGTCGGCAAAGACGGCGGCCTGCCCCGCCCAGCCACAGAGGCTGACGGAGCCTTGGCAGCGTTCTAGCTCGCAGTACCAGAGCAGTTCGCTGCCGCCGCCCTCCACCTCGCTGCGCGGGCGCAGCAGGTGCAAAATCGGGGTGCCTTTTTCGTAGTCGGCGGCTACCAGCCAGTCTGCGCCCTTGTCCGCTGGGCCTGGGAATAGATCCATCTTTATCTCTCCTTATTTTGCTGGCTTGGCAACGAGTTATCGAGCGTCGTCCCAGTCATCATCGTCTTCGTCGTCATCCCATTCGTCATATTCGTCCCGCTCCGCCAGGGTGAAGCTCGGGTCGTTGTAGGGCCAGGGGACGGCGGCCAGAAAGGCGGCCAGCTCGGGGGTGCCGGCATAGGCGTCGTTTAACACCGCCAGGGTGCGGTTGATGTGGTAAGGATGAACCCCTTCACCACCCCCTATGCCATTAAAATATGCGGCCAAAACCGGCAGATGCTGGACATGGTGCTCGCTTAAATAGAAGGCCAGTTCGGCAAAGGGCGGCTCGCCTTTGCCACCGCAGAGCTGGCTGGCAAAGGGCCAGCGGCTAAAGGCCGCCAAGATCTCGGCCATCAGCGCCGGGCCACCCTCGGTGTGCAGGGCGGTGGCCAGGAATTGATAGTCGCTCTGGCAACGGCCCAGGCTGTCACAAAAGGCAAGGTACAGTGGCCGTACCGCTGTGGCGGGCGCCTTCTTGCCCAGCAGCTTGCCAAGCATCCCTGCCTTGGCCGGTGCCTGTTGCAGCTGTTGCTGCAAAGGCCCCATCAGCTCCTTGAGCTGACGAAGGGCGCCCAGGCAGCCGGCGTCGGATTCCAGGTCACTGGTACTGATGGTGACGCAGCCGCTGGCGCTGGGCAGGGCCGCCAAGGCTGGCGGTACGGCCAAGGCCGGGGGCTGGTACGCACTGCAGGCCAGGGGCTGGCGATTTTGCTCGGCCTCGGCCAGGGTGGCGGGAGCCGCACTGTCTTGCGGTTGGGCCTGCCAGTAGCTGAAATCGTCGTGCTCACCCACACCCAGCACCAGGCCCTCACCGGCCAGCACCTGGATATGGGAGATGGCCTTGGTGCACATACGTTCGGGCTGGCGCCTATCGCCGTCTTCTTGCAGGTAAAAGAGCGGCGAGAGGCGCTCACCGGCCAGGGACACCTTCTGCAAGGCACCGTCCTGCCACCCCAACCAGGCTGCGTCTTGGTCGGGGCAGAAACCCACCGCTGTCAGGCACACCAGGAAGGTCATCCAGTCGCCGTTGTCGCTGGAACTGATCTGGCCGCCGGCAATGCGGGCCAATGCCTCGATATCGCCCATGTCGTTGTCCATGGCAGCGGCGCTCAGTAGCCGTACCGGCCGGGTCCAGCTGCCCTCGGGCTGATCCAGGTTCAACAGGGACAAAGGATATTCAAAACCCTCGCCTTGGGCCTGAATGCCGTCGGCCCCCGGCAACACCATCAGCGCCCTGCCCTGGTCGATAAAACGCTGGCGGCGGATGCTGACCTCTTCCGGGGTGGGTTTACTGTCCAGCAGTTGCTGTTGCCATTGGCCGCTGCGGCTATCCAAGGTGCCCAGCCAATGCTGGCGAAATTTATAGCCGCCCTTGTCGTTGCGGCCGTAAAAGCCGAAGCGGCCGGCACTCAAGGGTTGCAGGGTATTGAGATCCAGGTCGAATGCCGGCAGGTCAAAGGCCATGGCCAGCTCACCGGAGTCCAGGTTCAGGGCCAGCAGTTGTTTGTGCCTGGCCCCTTGCAGGCGATGGCGGGCCGCCACCCACAACAGGCCTTTGGCCTGGTCCAGCCAGGCCCCCAGATCCCCGGAGACCCCCAGGTTGGCCAACTCGGCCAGCTGCCGCTGTGCCACCTGGCCGGTAAAGACCCGGCCCGAGCTGTGCAGGGCCACAAAGCGCTGCCCGTCCAAGGGGGCCAGCAGGGCCAGCTCGCCGTCGCCGGTATCCGGCAGCTCGCATTGCCACAGCAAGGTCGGGCCCGCCGGGTCAATCACCTGCACCTGATGTTGGCCCAGGTAGTCGAGCTTGATGTTCTTGAGTATCCAGTTACCGGGCATCATTCTTCTCCATTGAAGGGCCAGGGTAAGGCCCGGATAAAGTCGTGGTAGGCGGCGCCAGGCAAGGCACCCTCTTGGTGCTGCTGGTGCAGCAACACCAAGGTATGTTCCACGTGAAACTGCGCGCAGTGCTCGGCATCGATGGCGTTGAGGTAGCGGGCGATCACCGGCAGGTATCGGCTACCCAGGCCAGCCAGGGCCAGCACTGTGTCGGACAGGGCCGCCTTGCTGTCGCCACTGCGCACAAAGGGCGCCTCGGGGTGGCCGCTGAACAGGTCCACCGCTTCGGCCAGTACTTCGGCGACGCCGGGGTCGGCAATGGCCATTTGCACGAACTCGGCCTCATTGCGCTGGCGGTCGTCCTTGTCGCAAAAGCGCAGTTCCAGCCGCCGGCCCTTGATATGGCTGCCCAGGTCCCGAGCCAGGTCCCGCAGCTGCTCGGCTGCCGCCAGGCGGCATTCGGCCAGCACCAGGTAGTCCAGGTCGATAATCACCTTGGCGCTCTGTGCCAGGCTTGCCAGCCCGGCTTTGCTGGCCAGCTGCTCGGGGGCGGCGCAGGGGCTGCGGGGAATAGGCAACCAGCCGTCCTGTGGCTCTGCCAGGGGGCTGTCCAGCACCGCTACACCAACACCCTTGAAGTCGATAAAGGGCAGGCAGCCGTTCATTTCCAGCAGGGGGTAGTCGTAGTTCTTGAAGCCGAATGCAGCCAGCGGATGGGGGCGGCCAGCCAGGGCCTCGGCCTGCTCCACCAGGCGATAACGGGCCAGGGTCCCCAGGGCCGGGTCCAGGCTGGCCTTTTGCAGCCGCCCGTCCGCCCAGTGCACCCAGAAGGCGTCTTCCCCCGGGCAAAAGCGGAGGCCATTGAGTTTCTCCACAAAGTATTCCAGGGCGTCTTCGGCGTCCCGGTCCTTGCCTTTGGCCAAGGCCAACAGGTCATCGCCGTCGTCCAGCTCGGCCAGGGGGAACTGGCGCAGGGTCTGATGCCAGCGCACCTCGAAGCTATTGAGGTCCACCAGTTGCACCTGAAAACCAAGGCTAACCCTGGACCAGCGGCCCTCTATGGGCAGCTGGTCCACCGCCGGCAGCAGCGCCAGGTCACGGACCGGACAGAGGTCAATCTTGTTCATGGGGTACATCAGGTCCGGCATGGCCTTGCTGGCCAGGGGCTGATACCGGCATTGGCCGCTAACCGGGTCGACGCAGTAAAAGCCATGCTCCTTGTTGGCGCGGTGGCGATAGAACAACAAGGCACCGTCACTGCGGCCGGTCAGGGTTTGGGTGGGGGTGTAATCGGGCAGGGTGATATCGGCAATGACCTGCCAATCCGCCAAGGACCAACCCCGCAGGCAACAACTGTCGCTGCCGTCCAGGTCCAGTTCGGCGGCATACCAGAAACGCTGGCGCGCCAGGTCCAGCCAGGCGCCACCCCAAATACCCTTGACCGGCAGCTCGGCCACCAGGGTCAGTTCCCCGGCCAGGTTGCCCTGGTAGATACGGCCAGATTCTTCGGCGGCCACAAAGTGGCTGTCGTCATAAAAGGCGGCCAGCACCAGCTCCCGGCCGCCGGCGGGCATGTCCCGGTGCCAAAGCAGCTCCTGGCGGCCATCGGCCAGGGGCCTGAGCAGTTGCAGATGGGGGCTGTCCTGGTACTTGGGCCTGTGCAGGATCAGGTTGTTTGCGTTCATGAAGGGTCCTTTTCCAGCAGCCGTTGCACCCGGCTGCGTACTTCGATGGAGGGGTCGTCGGCCAGGCTGCGGATGCCGGGGCAGTTGCCCAGCAGCTGCACCAGGGCCAGGCGCTGTTCGGTGCCAAGGAAGGGCACCAGGTTGGGCAGCGGGCCCTTTTGGGCCTGGCCGCGCAGGTGATCCGTCAAGGGGTAATCGAGGGCCAGGGCGATGGCCAAGCCCGCCGGCACTGACAGCCGTTGCAGCATGGCTAAGGCCCACAGGGCTGACTTTTCCAGCAGGGCCCAGCCCAGAGCCGGGTCACCGTGGCGAGCATGGCCTATGGCCGGGTGCTGCCAGCGTTCGGCCATGGCCACGGCGCCCGATAGCAGCAGCTGGTGGACATAACAGCGCTCCAAGCGAGCGCGATGGAGAAAATGCTTGGCCGACCCACTATCGTGGTTAAGCAGCAGGGTCAGCAGACGTTCGCTCTTGGCATCCTCCAGCAGGATAAAGAGGAAGGGGTCGAAGCCGGCCTCCAGCTTGGCCTTAAGGGCCTCTGCCAGTAGCTGCTGCACCGGCGCCAAGGGCTGCTGGCCGTCCAAATAGGCCAGCACTTGGGATTCGATTTGCCCAAGGTTCGGGACTTGCTGCGGCAGGCAATGGCGAGCCAGGTAGCTACCCAGCGCCTGGCGAAATTCTGCGGTATGCCAATCCGGTAGCGGCCGCTGTGGGTAACAGCACCGCAGATCGGCCAGTAATTGCAGGTGGCTGCCGTCCTGGCGGCGGCGCAGGGCGGCGACCAGGGCCAGGCCTGTTTCGTCGGCCAGCAATGCTGGGCCGCCCCCAGCCAGGCCCTGTCCCAGCTGCGCCAACCCCGCCAGGTAACGGCGCCAATAGAGGGGGTCGGCAACCTGCTCACAGGCCATTTTCCGGTCGTGGCACAGGGCGAACGCTTGCAGTTCCAGCTCACCCAGCCCCAGTTTGCCCAGCATCCGGTACAGGTTTTGCTCCTGCCCCGGCGCCGTCTCGTCTTCGCCGCAGCAGTCCTTGGCCACCGCCCCTATCAGTACCTGGGGCGCCAGCTCCACCAGCAGCGCCCAGAGCCGGTGCACCAGCAGCGCCAGGCGTTTGGGCACCCGCATCATCCAGTGGGCCCTTTGCAGCCAGAACAGTTGCTTGATACCCAGGTCCGCCGGCCAGCCTAGGCAAAGCTGGGCAAACGCCTGCTGGGACAAGGGCCCCAGGCTTTGAAGGTGCGACACCATGGCGCCGTGGCGGGCCGGGTCAAAGTCCCCGGGGTTGGCCTCGGTCAGGTACTGCACCACGGCCTCCAGGCCCTGGTCGGCCAGGCCCTCGCAAAGGTGCGCCATCAGGTGATGGTCCAGCCAGGCACTGATGCGTTCCGCGCTGCCTTCGGCGATATCCAGCCGGGCGGCGCACCAGGCGCCGTAGACATAGGCGCCCTTTTCCTGAGGCCATTGCTCAGCTGCCAGCAGGGCCTGGGTGGCCCGGCTTTGCTGGTCCAAAGCGGAGATCCGTTCCCAGTCTCCCTCCCCCAGCTCTTCAAAATCCTCGCAGAAGGCCTCCAGCTGCTGGTCGGCCTCGGCCGGTGCCTGTTCGTAACGCTGGTAAAAATCCGCCAGGCTCAGCAGCTCCAGCTGGTTGGCCAGGCCGTCTGCCAAGGCATAGGGAAACTGCGGCCGCCCCAGCAAACGCCAGAACAGATCCAGCAGCCGTAGCGCCTGGTCATGGCCGCCGGGGCAATCCTCCAGCAGGTCCCAAAAGTAGTGGGGAAAGACTGCCACCAGCTGGTCGTTGCCAAAAGGCGGCTCCAGCCAGTGATAGAGGGCCATCAGGAACAGGTCGCTGTGGGCGGCCTCGGCCACTGGCACCGGCGCCAGCTTGGCCAACAGCTGCTCAGCCCCTTGGCCGTGCAGCTGCCCCAGGATATAGGCCCTGAGTTGTTGGCCCTGTTCAAGACCGCTGAAAAAGTGCAGGGCCGGGGTGAAGTGGGCCTGGCCTGGGGCATCCTCGTTTTGCTCGTCGTAGGCCGGGGCATCGACCACCAAGGGCCTGTTACTGCGGGCCTTGAGTCGCTGGTAAAGGCCAAAGGCCCCCTCTTCCAGACTCTGGCCCATAAAGGGCAGCTGGTTGACTTGGTCGCGCCAGGCCTCCTGGTCATATGGGTCGGCCTGGACCGGCCAGGTGTCCCTCAGGGTATGGAAAAAGCCCAGCACCGGGGCCAGGTCGCTGTAGCTGCCTGCACTGGGGTCACTCAGCAGCGGCTGGGCCTGCAGCCTTGCCATGAGCTCGTCGCAAAAGCCGGGGTATTGCTCCGGGTGGGCCAGCAGGTGGTCGGCCAAGTCCGGCACCGAGTCAAGCTGTTGGAAGGCACGGCGGGTCTGGGGGTTGTCGCAGTAGAGATAGGCCCGCTGCATGGCCGGGGTCCAGCCATTGCCTTGTAACAGCAGCGGTAGCAAGGTGCGGTGGCTGGCTTCATGTTCGGTGTCCCAATGGGTGACGTAAAAGCTGGCCAGCAGCCAGGCCGTCTCGGGATACACCAAGGCCAACATAAACAGCGCTTCCAGGCCGAACAAGTGCTCGTCGTCCAGGTACAGGTCCGCCGAATCATTGCGGCGCCTGGCATGGGCCACCATGGCCTTGGCCGTCTCCACCAGGGCCTCTTGCAAGCTTGGGTGGCCAAGGGCGGCGGCAAAGACGATGGCTTCGCTGATGTAGGGCGCGTCCCCTTCTGCTACCTGGGCCGGGGCGATGCCCCTCACCACCATCAGGGCATGGTCCAGCAATGATTGCTTGGCACCGGCATCACTGGGCTGCAGGCGACGCTGCCGGCCGGGCCCCTCGGCCACAAACTCCACGTCGAACAGCGGCATCAGTTCCTGGCGAAAGGCCAGATTGTCGTCCAGCAGCTGGCGGTATTGGGCCAGGGCACTTGCCAGGCTGGCCGGGTCCTCGGGGCTCAAGGGGATCAGGCGGTATTTATCGAGTTTATTCATATGTTTAGGTTGTTAGAGAGCAGCAGTAGGCAGCAAGCCGAGGGCTGCACGCCAAGCAAGGGCTGGGGAAAAGGGGACGCGCCGGCCTGCCAGCCAAGGGGCTGGGCCGGGTCAAAGGCGAGGGGAAAGCGGGGCCTTTCTTGGGCAACGTCCTTTGTCGCTTCATGCGATACAGCAGTACAAATATTCGCAGGGAAGTGAGTACTCACACCTATCGTCCGAGCTTTGATTAAGCCCGCAAGGTGTGCCGGGTGGGCACCGTCATGGCGCCGCGAGGCCGAAGGATAACATCAAAGCGGGGCCTCTTACCTTGTTAAACGGCAAGGTCGACCGAGAGCTGAAATACGGCGGGCTTTGTGCTCCAAATTTGTACGCAGATCGCGGTATACTGGCGCTCTTTCTGCCGCGAAATCAGCGAAGACGCCAAGAACATGCAAAATTACGATCTCAAGACCTTTCAAGGGCTGATCCTCGCCTTGCAGGATTACTGGGCCCGCCAAGGCTGCGCCGTGATCCAGCCTTTAGACATGGAAGTGGGTGCCGGCACCTTCCACCCTATGACCTTCCTGCGCGCCGTTGGCCCGGAGCCTATCTCCAGCGCCTATGTGCAGCCGTCCCGCCGTCCTACCGACGGCCGCTACGGTGAAAACCCCAACCGCCTGCAGCACTATTACCAGTTCCAGGTGATGCTCAAGCCGTCTCCGGACAACATCCAAGAGCTGTACCTGGGCTCACTGGAAGCTCTGGGTATCGACACCCTGGTGCACGATATTCGCTTCGTGGAAGACAACTGGGAGTCCCCCACCCTGGGTGCCTGGGGCCTGGGCTGGGAAGTGTGGCTCAACGGCATGGAAGTGACCCAGTTCACCTACTTCCAGCAGGTGGGCGGCCTAGAATGCAGCCCGGTTACCGGCGAGATCACCTATGGCCTTGAGCGTCTGGCCATGTATATCCAAGGCGTGGATTCGGTCTACGACCTGGTGTGGACCGACGGCCCTCTGGGCAAGATCACCTACGGTGACGTCTTCCACCAGAATGAAGTGGAACAGTCCACCTACAACTTCGAACACGCCAATGTCGACTTCCTGTTCCAGGTGTTTGACGAGTGCGAGCGCCAGTGCCAAACCCTGCTGGCCCTGGAAAAGCCCCTGCCGCTGCCGGCCTATGAGCAAGTGATGAAAGCCTCCCACGCCTTCAACCTGCTGGACGCCCGCCACGCCATTTCGGTCACCGAGCGTCAGCGTTACATTCTGCGGGTCCGCGCCCTGTCCAAGGCCTGCGCCGAAGCCTTTTATGCCGCCCGTGAGGCGCTGGGCTTCCCCATGTGCAAGGAGGCAAAATAATGCCCCAGAACCTACTGGTAGAAATCGGTACCGAAGAGCTGCCACCCAAGGCCCTGCGTACCCTGGCCGAAGCCTTTGCCGCCAACCTGGGCGCCGAGCTGACCGAAGCCGAGCTGGCCTTTGATGCTATTCAATGGCACGCCGCCCCTCGCCGCCTGGCCCTGACCGTCAAGGCCCTGGCTGCCCAGCAGCCCGACAAGGAAGTGGAAAAGCGCGGCCCCGCCGTGCAGGCCGCCTTCGACGCCGAAGGTAACGCCACCAAGGCCGCCCTGGGCTGGGCCGCCGGCTGCGGTATCGACATCAAGGACGCTGGCCGCATGGTCACCGACAAGGGCGAATGGCTGCTGCACAAGGCTCAGGTCAAAGGCCAGCCGGTGCAAGCCCTGGTGCCCGCCATGGTGGAAAGCGCCCTGAAAAAGCTGCCCATTCCCAAGCCCATGCGTTGGGGCGCCAAGCGCACCCAGTTTATCCGCCCGGTACACACCATCACCGCTCTGTACGGCGATGAGCTGATTAACGGCGCCGTGCTGGACATCACTATTGGCCGCACCGTCCGTGGCCACCGTTTTATGGGCGAACGCCAATTCGAGCTGGCCCATGCCGACCACTACCTCAGTGACCTTGAAAGCAAAGGCAAGGTGCTGGCCGACTTTGCAAGCCGCAAGGCCAAGATCAAGGCCGCCGCCGAAGCCAAGGCCCAGGAGCTGGGTGGCAAGGCGGATCTGGAAGATAGCCTACTGGAAGAAGTGGCCTCCCTGGTGGAATGGCCGGTGGTGCTGGTGGCAAGCTTTGAAGAGAAGTTCCTGACCGTGCCCCCGGAGGCCCTGGTCTACACCATGAAGGGTGACCAGAAGTATTTCCCGGTCTACGGCAACGACGGCAAGCTGCTCAACAAGTTCATCTTCGTGACCAACATCGAGTCCAAGGACCCGCAGCAGATCATCGCCGGTAACGAGAAGGTGGTGCGCCCCCGTTTGGCCGACGCCGAGTTCTTCTTCAAGACCGACCGTAAGCACAAGCTCTCCGACCGCCTGGACAGCCTGGCGACCGTGCTGTTCCAAAAGGAGCTCGGCACCCTTCGCGACAAGGTTGAACGCATCAGCGCCCTGGCCGGCTTTATCGCTGCCGAACTGGGTGCCAATGTAAGCGATGCCCAGCGCGCCGGTCTGCTGTCCAAGTGCGACCTGATGACCCAGATGGTGATGGAGTTCACCGACACCCAGGGCACCATGGGCATGCACTATGCGCGCCTGGACGGTGAGCCCGAAGCGGTAGCCCAGGCCCTGGAAGACCAGTACCTGCCCCGCTTTGCCGGTGACGCCCTGCCCTCTGCCCCGGTGTCCTGCGCCGTGGCTCTGGCCGACAAGCTGGACACCCTGGTGGGCATTTTTGGCATTGGCCAAGCCCCCAAAGGCGACAAGGACCCCTTCGCCCTGCGCCGCGCCGCCCTGGGTGCCCTGCGCATCATCAAGGAAAACGGCCTCAAGCTGGATCTCACTGACCTTATCCGCGAAGCCAAGGCCCTGCTGGGTAGCAAAGTCAGCAACGCCAAGGTGGAAGAAGACGTGCTGGAATTCCTGCTGGGCCGCTTCAAGGCCTGGTACCAGGACGAAGGCTTTGGCGGCGACGTGATCAACGCCGTACTGGCCCGCCGCCCCACCAAGCCGGTGGACTTTGACCAGCGCGTGAAAGCGGTGTCCGCCTTCCGTGCCCTGGACGCCGCCGAGGCCCTGGCCGCCGCCAACAAGCGGGTGGGTAATATCCTGTCCAAGGTGGACGGCGAGCTGCCTACAGCGGTTGTCAAAGAGCGCCTGGTGGAAGCCGCCGAAGTGGCTCTGTTCGCCGAGGTAAGCCGCCTGGAAGAAGAATTGGCGCCGCTCTTTGCGGCCGGTGACTACACCCCTGCCCTGACCGCCCTGGCCGCCCTGCGTGAGCCGGTGGACGCCTTCTTCGACGGCGTGATGGTGATGGCCGAGGATGCCGCCCTGAAGCAGAACCGCCTGGCCCTGCTGGGTCGCCTGCGTGGCCTGTTCCTGCAGGTGGCGGACATCTCCGTGCTGCAATAAGGCGAAAGCCTAAAAAGAAAAGGCGCCGCAAGGCGCCTTTTTTGTTTCACGTGAAACCTAGTCGGCCAGGTGGATGGCAAAGCCGCCTTCACCGCCTTTGATATGGTCTTTGAGCTCCAAGGCCGGAATGGCATAGTCGCCGTGGTTTTGGCGCCGGTAGGGTATGACCGGCGCGCTTTGCAGGGTATCGAGACGCACCTCCAGTTCATTGCATAGCTCACCGTAGCGCGCCTCATCCACCTTGCTGGTGCGATAGACAACCATTGGTTCCAATACCGAAAACCCCGGGTAGAACAGCAAACCGTGCTGGATGGGGAACAGAATATCGTCGATGGGCCCATTGATGCCCCGAGCGCTATAGTGGCTGGCCCAGCCACCCGTTGTGACCAGCAGCATGGCCCTTTTACCGGCAAACTTACCTTCACCATAACGGTCACCCCAATGATGGTCGGAATGCTCGCCTACCCCATAGGCAAAGCCGTAGGCGTAGACCCTGTCGAACCAACCCTTCAAGATCGCCGGCACCGAGAACCACCACAGCGGAAACTGGAAGATCACCGTATCCGCCCATTCCAGCTTGGCCTGCTCGGCCGCGATATCGGCACTTTGACTGCCATTGGCGTAAGCCAGCTTGGAGTCCAGGGAGGCGTGGAAAGGCTGGCTTGGGTCCCGCTCCGGGAAATCGGCGGCGTCCAGCGTCGCCTTCCAGTTCATGGCATACAGATCGGAAAGCTGCACCTCATGCCCTGCCTTACGCAGGTGCTGCAATGCATGGTCACGCAGCGCCCCGTTCAGGGACGACGCTTCAGGGTGGGCATAAATCACTAAGACCTTCATGGCGAACTCCTCAACGTAACAACCGCCATGATGAGCAAGGCTCGGGTATAGTGAAAATGAATTGCCACTATACAAGCCATAGCCATGATTAATTTCCAGGGTCTAGACCTTAACCTGCTGATGACGCTGGATGTGCTGCTTAAAGAGCGCAGCGTTACCCGCGCCGCCCAGCGCCTGCATCTCTCGCAGCCGTCTGTCAGCGTGCAGCTGAAAAAACTGCGGGAGATGTTCGGTGACCCTTTGCTGCTGCCGGGCCCAAGAGGGATGACGCCGACGGTACTGGCCGAACAGCTTCAGCTGCCCTTGGCCGATGCGTTAACTGCCTTGCAGCAAGCTGTACAGCCGGCCAGGGAATTTGACCCGGCCAACGCCAAAGGCACTTGGCGCCTCGCCGCCGCCGACTACGGCGAAGCCACCATTTTGCGCCGGGCCCTACCCTCCATTTTGCGCCAGGCGCCTCAGTGCCGCATCGCCGTTAGCCAGGTCAAACCCAGTACTCTGGCGGCCAGCATGGAGAGTGGCGAGCTGGAACTGGCCTTTCATACCGCCGATGGCGCTCCTCCAGGCTTGAAGAGCAGCACCCTTTTTACCGAACACTATGTGCTGGCCGGGCGCCAAGACCACCCCCAGCTGCGGCAGCCACTGGATATGGACCGCTTTTGTCGCCTGGAGCATGTGATGGTTTC
>NZ_AMRI01000033.1 GCF_000299915.1 Gallaecimonas xiamenensis 3-C-1 | reverse complement strand
CGCCGGCACGCTTATCGCTGCCGACGACACGCCAGAAATGGAGGTCTGAGCCATGAAAGTACTGGTTACCGGCGGCGCCTCGGGTATCGGCCTTGGCATAGGGGAACACTTTGCCAAGGCGGGCCACCAGGTGATTTTGGCCGATCTGGATGGCGCCAAGGCACAAGCGGCCGCCGCCACCTTGCCTGGGGCCAGGGGCGTTGCCCTCAATGTAACGGACCCGGCCCAAATCCAGGCCCTGGCCCAGGAGCTTGGCAGCCTAGATGTGCTGGTCAACAACGCCGGTATCCAGCATGTGGCGCGCCTGGAGGATTTTCCCCCGGAAAAATGGCGCCAGCTTATCGACATCATGCTGGTGGGCCCGGCCTTGATGACCCAGGCCTTCTTGCCGGCCATGCGCGAGCAGAACTTTGGCCGCATCATCAATATCGGCTCCATCCACGCCTTGGTGGCGTCTCCCTTCAAGTCCGCCTATGTGGCGGCCAAGCACGGCCTGTTGGGCTTTGCCAAGACCCTGGCCCTGGAGCTGGCCGAGGCGGACATCACCGTCAACACCATCTGCCCGGCTTATGTGAAAACCCCCCTGGTGGAAAAGCAGATAGCCGACCAGGCCCGTGAAAACGGCCTGACAGAGGATGAGGTGGTGAGCACCATCATGCTGGCACCCATGGCCAAGAAGGCCTTTATCGGCATCGATGAAATCGCCGGGACCGCCGCCTTCTTGGTGAGCCCGGCGGCCAGGAACATCACCGCCCAGACCCTGGTATTGGATGGGGGCTGGACCGCCAGGTGATGCCCCTGGGTTGGGGGCCGGTTACCACCGTCTCCCTTATCTACATCGCCCTGCTGTTTGCCATCGCCTATTGGGGCGAGCGGGTCAACGCCAGGCACCGGCTGTCCGGGTGGACGGCCGGCCTTTCCCTGGGGGTTTATTGCACCTCCTGGGCCTTTTTCGGGGTTACCGCCCAGGCGGTCCACAACCACTGGTGGCTGCCCCCCACCTATACCGGCACCTTGCTGCTCTATCTTTTTGCCTTCCCGGCTATCAAGCGCCTGGCCATCCATGTGCGGCGCAACAATATCACCTCCATTGCCGACTTTATCGCCACCCGTTTTGGCCGCTCCCGCACCCTGGCGGTAGCGGTGACCCTGGTGGCGGTGGCCGCCGTTATTCCCTATATCGCCCTGCAGCTGCGGGCGGTGGCGGACGCCATCAATGTGCTGACCGGGCATCAGAGCGGCTATTGGTGGCAGGACACCGCCCTGGGGGTGGCCTTGGCCATGGCCCTTTTTGCCATGCTGTTTGCCTCCCGCCGCACCCAGGCCCAGGCCCATAACGCCGGCCTGATGACCGCCATGGCCTTTGAGTCCGTGGTCAAACTTATCGCCTTCTGGGTGCTGGCCCTGGTGGTGATCTACAGCCAGTTCGGCAGTCTCTCGGCGCTCTTTGACGCCGCCAGGGACAACCCCCAGGTGGCCAAGCTGCAAAGCGAGGCCGCCCCCGGTTATGTGTATTGGGTCCATACCCTGTTGGGTCTGGCCGCCACCCTCTGTCTGCCACGGCTCTTTCACTTGGCCTTTGTAGAAAGCCCCAGGCTGCCTTTTTTGCGCCGAACCCGTTGGCTGTTTCCCGCCTACCTGGTGGCCATCGGCATCTTTACCCTGCCCCTGGGGCTGGCCGGCGCCGTGTTGCTGGGGGACAAGGTCAGCCCGGATCTGTACGTGCTCTACTTGCCCATGGCCATGGACTCCACCTGGTTGACCCTGCTGGCTTTCCTGGGGGGCTTGTCCGCCTCCACCGCCATGGTGGTAGTGGCCACTGTGGTGCTGTCGATCATGGTCACCAACGATCTTACCGCCCCCTTGCTGCTGCGCCTGCGCGGCCTGCCGGAAAAAGGGCAGGGCAGTTGGCTGCTGTGGCTGCGGCGCCTGGCCATGTTGGTGGTGGTACTGGGGGGCTTTTTCTATTACCGGGCCAGCGCCACCAGCGGCACCTTGTCGCAGATGGGGCTGATGGCCTTTGTGCTGGTGGCCCAGCTGTTCCCGGCGCTGCTGCTGGGGCTGGTGTGGCGCCGGGCCAATTCCCAGGGGGCCAGGGCCGGCCTGACCGTGGGGGCGGCGCTCTGGGCTTACTGTCTGCTGTTGCCCGAAGGCTTCGGCCTGGCCCTGCCGGGGCTGGCCAGCGGCATGGATGCCATCAGTTTTGGCTCCCTGGTAAGCCTGGGGGGCAACCTGCTGACCTTTATGCTGGTATCCCTGGCCACCAGCACCTCGGTCAGCGAGCAGCTGCAGGCCGACCAATTCTTGCGCCAGCCCCTGCAAAGCACCCCCTCCATCCTCACCGTCCAGGACTGCTTCGAGCTGGTCAAACGCTTTGCCGGGGAACCGGCGGCCAAGAGCCTGGTGCGCCGCCAGTTCCCCCATGGCCCCACCCCGGACCGCCAGGCCGCCCCGGTGGCTTTGGTACAGCAGGTGGAAAAGCACCTGTCGGCGGTGATCGGCGGCGCCTCCATGCGGATGGTGATGGACGCCCTCAGGGCGGAAAAATCCCTGCCCCTGTCCCAGGTGGCCAGCTTTGTGGACGAAGCCTCCCAGGTGCTGCGCTTTAACCAGAGCCTGCTGAGCGCCACCATAGAAAACATCTCCCAGGGCATCAGCGTGGTGGACCGGGACCTTCGCATCATCGCCTGGAACCATCGTTACCTGGAACTGTTCGAGTACCCGGCGGGACTGGTGACGGTGGGGCGGCCGGTGGAGGATCTGATCCGCTTTAACGCCGAGCGTGGCCTGTTGGCGGGGGATACGGACCAGGAGGTGCAAAAACGCCTCAACCACCTGCGCTCCGGTTCCCGTTACCGTTACCAGCGCCGCCAGGACGACGGCACCGTACTGGAAATGGTGGGCCATCCCTTGCCGGGGGGCGGCTTTGTCACCACCTACAGCGATATCACCGAGTTTATCCAGGCCCAGCAGCAGCTGACCGAGCTCAACGAAGCCCTGGAAGAGCGGGTGATAGAGCGGACCCAGGCCCTGCAGGACCTGAACCAGGAGCTCTTTGCCGCCAAGCAGGCGGTGGAGGAGGCCACTGCCGCCAAGACCCGCTTTTTTGCCGCTGCCGGCCACGATCTGTTGCAGCCTTTTAACGCCGCCATCCTCTTTGGCGCCCTGCTCAAGGAAAAGGCGCCAATGGGGGAGCTAAAAGATCTGGCGGACAATGTGCAAAGCTCCTTGCTGTCCGCCGAGGGGCTGCTGGGCTCCTTGCTGGAGATCACCAAGATAGAAGCAGGGGCCGTCAAGGCCGAATGGGGGGACTTTGCCCTGAGTGAGGTGCTCACCCCCCTGGTGCGGGAATTCTCGGCCCTGGCCGAGGCCAAGGGGATCTGCCTGAAGGTGGTGCCCACCCGGCTGTGGGTGCGCTCAGACAAGAAGCTCTTGCGCCGTATCCTGCAAAACCTGCTGGCCAACGCCGTGCGTTATACCGAGCAGGGCCGGGTGCTGGTGGGCATTCGCCGCCAGGGCCGGGAATTGGTGGCCTGGGTCAAGGACACCGGCCCCGGCATCAACAAGGCAGACCAGCGGCGTATCTTCGCCGAATTCCAGCAGTTAAGCCCGGGCCAGGGCCTGGGATTGGGCCTGGCCATCACCGACAGGTTGTGCCGGCTGCTGGGCCACGGCCTTTGCCTGGAGTCAGAGCCTGGGCGGGGGGCGGCCTTTGGTATCCGCCTGCCAAGGGCGGCCCCGGGCCAGTTGGCCGAGGTGAAAACCTTGGGCCGTGAAACCCACCAGTGGCTGCCCAGGCTCCCCATCTTGGTGATGGACAACGACGACAAGGTCCGCGAGGCCCTCAAGGCCCTGCTGGAAAGTTGGGGGGCACGGGTGGCGGCAGTGAGGGACGAGCACGAAGCCCAGGCCCTGGAGGAGCCGCCGGCCCTGTTGTTGATGGATTATCACCTGGATGACGGCGCCCTGGGAGTGGACGTGGCCAAGCGCCTGCAAGGGCGTTTTGGGGAGGTACCCTGTGTGGTGCATTCGGCCGACCAGTCCGAGCAGATCCGCAGCGCCGTTATCGACGCCGGCTTTCACTTCCTGCTAAAGCCGGTCAAACCCATGCCCCTGAAGAACCTGATGCGCCGCCTATTGGCTTGACGCCACCTGGTGCAGGCTCTGGTAAAGCAGCCCGGCCTGGGTGCGGTTGTACACTTCCAGCTTTCGCAAAATGGCAGAAACGTGCTGCTTGACGGTGGTTTCCTGCACCTGCATCTCAAAGGCGATCTGCTTGTTCAGCAGGCCGTCGGCAATCATTTTCAGCACCCTTAGCTGCTGGGGGGTGAGGCGGGCGATCAGCGCCAGTTTCTGGGTGTCTTCCCCCTGGGCCAGCTCTACGCCGTCGGGCAGCCAGCTGTCCCCGTCCAGTACCGCATCGATGGCCTGGGACAGGGTGCCAAGGGGCGCCGATTTGGGCACAAAGGCGCTGGCCCCCAGGGCCATGGCGCGGCTGATGGTGAGGTTGTCTTCGTGGGCGGAGATCATGATCACCGCCACGTCGGGGTATTCGGCCTTGAGCACGGACAGGCCGGCAAAGCCGTCGGTACCCGGCATCATCAGGTCTAAAAACACCAGTTCGGTGCCGGGGTATTGCTTGAGCAGGGCCCAGACGTCGGCCATGCAGGCCGCTTCCAGCACGGTGGCTCCGGGCATCAGGGAACCGGCGGCCTGTTGCAGGGCGCCGCGAAACAGCGGGTGGTCGTCAGCGATGATGGCACGCACGGCTAGCATAGATACCTTGTCAGCAGATGGTGCTAGTGTACCGGGCCTTTCGACCCGGTACAGCCTTGATTTAAAAACGATAACCTACTGACAGGCTGACGGTGCGCGGGTCACCGTAGTAGCCGACTATGGTGTCTTCGCCGCCAAGGCCGGGGCCGGTGACGTTGCCGTTGCTGTCGCGAACGGCGGCGAAGTTATAACCGGCCAGGCGGTATTCCTTGTCGGTGAGGTTGCGACCGGTCAGCTGCACTTCCCAGTTGTCTTTGTACCAGGCGATGGAAGCGTTCCACAGGGTCACCGAGCCAAAGTCCAGCATGGAGGGCACTTCGAAGATCTGGGTCTTGGAGCGGTAGTTGACCCCGCCGGAGACCACCATGTCGCCGCCGAAGGCTTCCAGGTTGTATTGGGCCAGCAGGCTGCCGGTCCAATCCGGGGTATTGGCAAAGCTCCACAGGTCGGAAACGTCGGTGACCTGGCCCAGGTTGGGGTCGAAGTAGTCCACCCGTTTGAACTCGGCGTCCACATAACCGGCGTTGGCGATGATCTGCAGGGCGTCGGTGGCGGCCAGGGTGGCTTCCAGCTCCAGGCCCTTGATATCGGCCTTACCGGCGTTCAGCACCTGGGAGGCCACGTCGGTGTTGTTGTTCACCGCCCGCTGCACCGTGATCTGCATGTCGTCGTAGTCGGAGTAGAAGGCGGCGACGTTGGTACGCAGGCGGTGGTTGAACCACTCGGCCTTGAAGCCCAGCTCATAGGTGTCGACGATTTCCGGATCGTAAGGGGCATCGGCATCGGGGTTGACCGACTTGTTGGCCCGCATGTCAAAGCCGCCGGACTTAAAGCCGTTGGTGTAGGAACCGTAGGCCATGATGTCGTCGCTCAGCTGGTATTCCAGGCCGACCCGGGGCGAGAAACGGTTGAAGGTGGCGCTGTCGGCAAAGTCCGACTGCACCGCAAAGGGTGTGGTGGGCTGGTCGTGGGGGTAGCGGATCCCCAGGTAGACGTAACGGTAGACGTCGGCGTCTTTTTCATCCCGGGTGTAGCGCCCGCCCAGGGTCATGGACAAGTCCTTGGCCAGGGGGAAAGAGGCCTGGGCATAGGCCGCCAGGCTCTTGGTGTCGACGCAGCCGCCGTTTTCCACCGTCAGCCCCTGCAGGCCCAGCACGGTTTCAAAGACGCCGCAGGCTTCGCCGTCCAGGTAATAGAGGCCGCCCACCGCTTGCCAGTTGCCGTTGTCAAAGTTGAGCTGGAATTCCTGGGTGAACTGCTTGTCGTCGTACAGGGCCGGGATATCCAGGGCCGGTTGGCTGGTGGAGTCGAAGTCGATATTGGTGTCGGTGTCACCGTCACGGTGGGCGGTGATGGACTTGAAGGTCCAGTCGTTGTTGATGTTGTAAGTGATGGTAAGGGCTTCGCCGCCGGTTTCCACGCTGTTGTCGGTGGGCATGGAGGTGTCGGAGTCGAAGACGTTGCCGTAGGGCTGCTGGCCGGTAACCAGGGAAGGAGTCAGGCGGTAGCCACCCTTGGCGTTGGAGTCGTCCCAGGTGCGGTCGGCCATAAAGCTAAAGCTCAGGTCGTCGCTGGGGTACCAGGCCAGGGACAGGCGGCCGGCCTGGATGTCCTTGTCGTAGTTGTCGGCGCCGGTGTTCTTGAACTCGCCGAAACCGTCACGGTTGAAGGTACCGTAGGCAAAGCCGGCCCAGAAGGTGTCGGACAGGGGCATCTGGCCCGCTATCTTGAAGTCTCGCTGGTTGTAGGAGCCCAGGGTGCCTTGTACATAGAGTTCCGGGTCGCCGTGCAGCTTCTTGGTCACGTATTTGACGGCGCCGCCTATGGTGTTGCGGCCATAGAGGGTGCCCTGGGGGCCGCGCAGCACTTCGATGCGCTGCACATCCAGGATGTCCATCACGGCCCCTTGGGGGCGGGCGATGTAGATGTCGTCGATGTAGATCCCCACACCGGGCTCAAAACCCCACAGGGGGTCTTGCTGGCCGATGCCACGGATATAGGCGGTCAGGGTGCTGTTGGTGCCCCGGCTGACCTGCAAGGTGGTGTTGGGTGAGTACCACTGGACGTCGGCCAGGTCTTCGACGCCGCGCTGGCTCATTTGCTCGGCCGACAGGCTGGTGACCGCCACCGGCACCGATTGCAGGTTTTCGCTGGTGCGCCGGGCGGTGACTTCAATCACCTCCAGGCTGGGATCCTCGGTTTTTTGGACGTCCTCGGCCGCCTGGGCGGTGGCCGAAAGGCTCAAACAGACCGCCAGGGCGATCCGGCTGGGCGTAAGGTGGTGCTGCAATTTCCTTGTTGTAGACATGGTTGGCGTTCCCCCATTTTTGTTATTTCGGTGTTAACCATACGCGCAATTGCCTCAGGGTCACGCTGTACCTTAGTACTATGGTCAATGACTTAGCCCTCCCCCAGACTGGACCCACAACCATCATAAGAAGGAAATCACCATGTTGAGCCTGTTGGGATTGCTGGTCGGCCTGGGGGGGCTTATCTGGCTGACCATGAGGGGCATGAGCCTCTTTTTGAGCGCACCCCTCTGTGCCCTTATCGTCGCTTTCAGCGGCGGCGTGCCGTTTTGGCAGGGGGGCAGCAACGATTTTGTCAGCGGTTACATGAACGGTTTCGGCGGTTTCGTGTCCGCCTGGTTCCTGATGTTCCTGCTGGGCTCCATGTTCGGTAAGTTCATGGAAGACACCGGCGCCGCCGAAAGCGTGGCCCGGGCCATCATCGGCAAGCTGGGGGTCAAGCAGGCCGCCATGGCGGTGGTGCTGGCCTGCGCCGTGCTGACCTACGGCGGGGTGTCGGTGTTTGTGGTGGCCTTCTCGGTCTACCCCATGGCCCTGTCGCTGTTCAAGGACGCCAACCTGCCCAGGCGCTTTATCCCGGCGGCCCTGGCCTTTGGCTCTGTGACCTTCACCATGACCTCTGCCGGCTCCCCCGAGATCCAGAACTGGATCCCCATCAAGTACCTGGGTACCAGCCCCTATGCCGGCTGGCAGGTGTCTCTGGTGGTGGGGCTGCTGATGGCGGTGATGGGCTACTTCTGGCTGCGCCACATGCTGCAAAAGGCGGTGGCAAGGGGCGAGCATTTTGTCGCCAGGGACGGGGACGTGGAGCTGGCCGACCGCAAGCTGCCCCCGGCCTGGACCGGCATAGTGCCGCTCTTTGTGGTGCTGGGGCTGTCGTTCTTCCTCCATGAAAAACTGGCCCAGGCCGCCCTTATCGTCGCCCTGGCCGGTGGCGTACTGACCCTGTGGCTGGTCAATTTCAGGTATTTTCGCAATCAGCAGACCGCCGTCAGCCTGGCCGCCACCGGCGCCCTGGTGGCCATAGGCAATACTGCCGCCGTGGTGGGCTTTGGCGCCGTAGCCAAGCTGTCACCGGCCTTTGCCATGGTGGTGGACGCCATGACCGGGCTGCCCGGCAACGAACTGGTGGGGGCTTCGGTGGCGGTGTCGGTGATAGCGGGCCTGACCGGCTCGGCCTCCGGCGGCCAGGCCATAGCCCTGCCCAGCATAGCGCCCCATTACCTGGATCTGGGGGTTAACCCCGACGCCCTGCACCGGGTGGTGGCCATCTCGTCCGGCGCCCTGGACTCGCTGCCTCACAACGGTTACGTGGTCACCACCATCCGTGCTATCTGTGGTGAGCGTCATGAAGATGCCTACTGGCCCCTGGCGGCCCTGACCGTGGTCATTCCCCTGCTGGGGACGGCCCTGGCCATCGCTCTGTTCTGTTGGTTCTAAGGAGAGACAAGATGCGTTATTGGATACTGGCCCTCGGCCTTTGCTGGGCCCTGGGGGCCCAGGCCCTGCCCCTGGTGGAAAAACAGCGTTTCGCCCTGGACAGCTTTACCACCCAATCGGGTACCACCCTCAAAGAGGTGGCGGTGGGCTGGGAAGCCTACGGCACCTTGAACGCCGACAAGTCCAACGCCATCCTTATCACCCATTTTTTCTCCGGCAGCTCCCATGCCGCCGGCAAGTACAGTGACCAGGATCCGCTGCCGGGCTACTGGGACGCCATCATAGGCCCGGGCAAGGCCATCGACACCGACAAGTACTATGTGCTGAGCGTCGACACCCTGGCCAACGCCAACGCCTTTGACCCCCATGTGATCACCACCGGCCCCGCCAGCCTCAACCCCGCCACCGGCAAGCCCTACGGCCTGGATTTTCCGGTGGTGTCCATCCGCGATTTCGTCAATGTGCAAAAGGCGCTGCTGGATAAACTGGGCATCAACAAACTCCATGCGGTGGTGGGAGCCTCCATGGGTTCTTTCCAGGCCCTGGACTGGGCCGTGGCCTACCCGGACAAGGTCGAGCGCATGGTCAGCGTCATCGGCGCCGGCCAGATGGACCCCTGGACCGTCTATGGCCTGGAGCGCTGGAGCGACCCCATCAAGGCCGACCCGGCCTGGCACAACGGCCATTACTATGAGCAAGGCCAGCCCAAGACCGGCCTGACCAAGGCGGTGGCCTACATCATCTATGACGCCACTTACCCAGACGGCTTTAACAGCCGCTACACGCCTCCCACGGACGCCGCCCCCAAAAGCGACATCCGCGCCGGCTACAAGTCGGTGGACGAGCTGATGGGCCATGCCGCCATCCGCGCCCACTTCCAAGACGCCAACGCCATCCTCTACCTGGTGCGGGCCTCCCAGATGTTCCTGGCCGGCTACAACGGCAAGCTGGAAGACAACCTGGCCAAGGTCAGCGCCAAGACCCTCTTTATGCCGGCCAGCCATGACCGGCTGCTGGTGCCGAAAATGGCCCGCAGCACCTACGAGACCCTGAAAAAACTGGGCAAAGACAGCCAGTACCAGGAGATTGACGGGGTCTGGGGCCACCTGGACGGCCTGGTCAATATCCAGAGCCAGGGCCAGGTGTTAAAGGACTTTTTGGACAAGTAAAAAAGCGGCCCAAGGGCCGCTTTTTTATGGGCCGCGTTTAGGCGGCCTGGGCGTTCTTGCGGGTCCAGATAAGCACCAGGCACAGGGCCGAACAGACCGCCTGGGCCAGCACTATGGCGCTGACACTTTCCGGCAGCAAGGAAGAGAGCCCGGACAGGGCGCCGGCAATGGAGAACTGCACCGCCCCCATCAGGGCCGCCGCCGTGGCGCCATGCTCGTGGAAGTAGTCCATGTAGCAGGCCTGGATATTGGGGGTGATGGCGCCAAGGGCCCCAACTGTCAGCATCATGGCCGGCAGGAACAGCCACAGCTGGGGTTTGAAGGCCATCACCAGTATCAGCAGCACTATGCCAAGGGCCTGCAGGCTCAGGGTCCAGCGCAGGATCTGCTGGGGCTCGAAGTGGTTCAACAGGCGCCTGTTGGTCAGGTTCATCACCAGCATCAGCACGATGTTGGCGCCAAACAGCAGGGCGAACAGGCCGGGGCTGACCCCAAAGTGCTCCTGGTAGATAAAGGACGAGTGGGTGATAAACAGCATCATTACCGAGAAGGCCAGGGCTTGCAGCCACATGAAGCGAAGGGCAGGGCGGGTGGCCAGCACCGCGCCATAGCGCTGCCAAAGGCTAAGGTGGGGGCCCTGGGGGCGGGTGCTTTGGCCACGGAAAATAACCGCCTTGAGCAGCAGCACCAGCAGCAGGGCATAGGCTCCCAGGAATACAAAGATGCTGGGCCAGCCAAAGGCCTCCAGCAGCAGGCTGCCCAAGCTGGGAGCCAGAGCCGGGGCCGCCACCATGATAAGGCCAATCAGGCTGAAGAACTTGGCTGCTTCCCGGCCGGACAGGCGGTCGCGCACCAGGGCCGGCACACAGACCATGGCCCAGCCAGCACCAAAGGCCTGCAGGGCCCGCAGCGCGATCAGGGCTTCATAATGCTGGAAGCGCCAGATACAGAAGCTGGCCAGGCCAAAGAGGCTAAGGCCGCTCAGCATCACCGCCGCCCGGCCAAAGCGGTCCGCCAGGGGGCCGGCCACCAACTGCCCAAAGGCCAGGGTAAACACATAGATGGAAATGCTCAGGGCTATCTGGTGCACCTGGGTGCCCAGGCTCAGGGCCATGGCCGGGAAGGCCGGCAGGTAGGTGTCCAGGGCCAAGGGGCCCAGGGCCATGGTCATGGCCAGCAGCAGGGCGAAGCCCAAATGGGGTTTGCTGTCGCTCAAGAAAGTTACCTCGACGGATAGCCCGGGGGTGGCCCAGGGGCTATTATAGTTGACATCGTCAACTATCATAGCAGCCAAAGCCCCATGCCAGATAGCCCACAGATCCCTTTTAGCGCCCTGATGACCCTGCTGCGTCGCCACTTGCAAGCGGCCTTGGCCGGCGCCGGTATCAGCTTAAGCCCGCCCCAGGGGCAATTGCTGGGCCTTATCGCCGCCAGCCCCGGCATCAGCCCCCAGGCCCTGGCGGCGGCCACCGGCCGGGACAAGGCCCAGATCACCCGCCATCTGGCGGCCCTTGAGGCCTACATTCAACGCCAAAGCGACCCCAAGGACGCCCGCCGCCAATGCCTGTCGTTAAACCAGCAAGGGCAAAGCCTGGCCATCGCCTATGCCAAGGTCCGCCAGCAGGCCCAGGCCGCCGCCTTTGCCCCCTTGACCGATGCCGAGCGCCAGCAACTGGCGGCCCTTATCGGCAAGTGCCTGGCCCCTGGCGCCGAACCGGGCAATAGCGCATCATAGCCCCATCTTTTTTGTAGCCAAGAGGCCTTATGAGCCAGGAAGACAACCCCTTTGACGAAAGCGAGCTCCTGGAGATCGTCGAAAACCAGCTGGCCGACAACAACCCCATCAAGGTCAAGGAAACCCTGCTGCGCCTGACCATGAAGGGCATGGACAGGGCCGAAGCCATGCAATACATCGCCTGCGCCCTGTCGGTGGAGATCATCGATGTGGTGGAAAACGGCCAGTCCTTTAACCACCAGCGTTACGGCGCCAACCTGGATCTGCTGCCGGACATGCCCTGGATGGAAGACTGAGCCACGGAGGCCGCCATGTACCAGCTCTATATCGCCAACAAAAACTACTCGTCCTGGTCCCTGCGCCCCTGGTTGTTGGCCAAGGAGCTGGGCATTGCCTTTGAGGAAGTGCTGGTGCCCTTTGCGGGGGCTGACAACCCCGATCGCTTCGGCCGCTTCGCCCCCAACGGCAAGGTGCCTTGCCTGGTGGACGGCGATCTTACCGTCTGGGACAGCCTGGCCATCATCGAATACCTGGCCGAGGGGCACCCCGGGGTCTGGCCGGCCGACGCCAAGGCCAGGGCCTTTGCCCGCAGCGCCTGCGCCGAGATGCACTCGGGCTTTGGCGCCCTTCGCACCCTTTGCACCATGAACTGCGGTATCCGGGTGGCCCTGAAGGAAAGAACGGCGGCCTTGGCAGCGGATCTGGCCCGTATCCAGGCCATCTGGCAGCAGGGGCTGGACAGCTTCGGCGGCCCCTTCCTGGCTGGCGCCGCCTTCAGCGCCCTGGACGCCTTCTTCGCCCCCGTGGTGTTCCGTTTCCAAAGCTATGGCATAGCCCTGGCGCCGGCCCTGGCCCAATACCAAGCGCGGATGCTGGCCTTGCCGGCCATGGTGGACTGGTACCAGGCGGCCCTGGCCGAACCCTGGCGCGACGAGGCCCACGAGCAGGAAGTGCGCGACGCCGGCACCGTCCTTGAAGACAGGCGCCAAAGCCGATGAACCCGGTCGCCCAAAGCCCGCGCCTCTGGCTACAGCTGCTGGGGGAGAAGGACGCCCCCTTTGTGCTGGAGCTGGTCAACCAGCCGGCCTGGATCGCCAACATCGGTGACAAAGGGGTGCGCACCTTGGACGGAGCCAAGCGCTACCTGGCAGAAGGGCCCCTGGCCAGCTACCGCCAGCACGGTTTCGGCCTCTATCTGGTCAGCCTTAAAGACGGCACCCCCATAGGGCTTTGCGGCCTGCTAAAACGCGACTACCTGGACCACCCGGACATCGGCTATGCCCTGCACTCCGGCCATTGGGGCCAGGGCTATGCCCGTGAGGCGGCCAGGGCCGTGCTGGACTTGGCCCGGCAAAAGGGCCTTGGCACCTTGCTGGCCATCACCCTGCCACAAAACCAGCCCTCCTGCGCCCTCCTTGAAACGCTTGGTTTCAGCCTGGACGGCCTGACCCAGGTGCCGGGAGGCAGTGAAGCCCTGCGGCTGTACCGCCTGGCCCTTTGACCCTGGCCGCAGCAGGCTGGCTGCTGGACGGGGTAAGGCTGTTGTTATCAATGCTTTGCACTAGGGTAGGTGGGGTGTAACAACAGGAAGCCCGAGATGAACAGACCCCTGCTCGCCCTTTCCCTGGTGCTGGCCCTGCCAGCGCTGGCGGCCGACCCCTTTACCCCCATGGACGTTTTCAGCCTCGAATACGCCGCCAGCCCGCAACTGGCGCCCAACGGCAAAACCGTCGCCTATGTGCGTACCGCCATGGACATCAAAACCGACCGCAGCTTCGGCAACCTCTGGCTGGTGGACAGCGACGGCAAGCACCACAGGCCCCTGACCTCTGGCCCCCACAGCGCCCGCTCCCCGGTCTGGTCGCCGGACGGCAAGCAGCTGCTGTACATCGCCAACGACGACGGCTCAAGCCAGCTGTACCTGCGCTGGCTGGACAGCGGCGAGACCGCCCGCCTCACCAACCTCACCGACAGCCCCGGGGACATCAGCTTCTCCCCCGACGGTAAATGGATTGCCTTCACCCTGCCGGTGGCGCTGGAGGAAAAACCCCTGGCCACCCTGCCGGCCAAACCGGATGGGGCCAAATGGGCCGAGCCTGCCAAGGTCATAGACAAGGTCTACTACCGGGCCGACGGCGCCGGTTACCTGGACAACAAGGTGCGCCAGCTGTTTGTGATGGCTGCCAGCGGCGGCGCCCCGCACCAGCTCACCACGGCGCCCTTTGACCATGGCGGCCACTACAGCTGGGACGCCGACAGCCAATCTTTGGTAATAAGTGCCAACCAGCATCAGGACTGGCAATACCAGCCCCTTAACTCCGAGCTGTACCGGGTCAGCCTTAACGGCAAGGTACAGGTCCTGACCGACCGCAACGGCCCCGACACCCAGCCGGCGGTGTCCCCCAACGGCAAGCACATTGCTTACCTGGGCTTTGACGACAAGAAGCTCGGCTACCAGAACACCCGCCTCTACCTGATGGACAAAGACGGCGGCAACCCCAAGGTGCTGACCGCCAAGCTCGACCGCAGCGTCACCGATGCCCAGTGGGACAGTGACGGCGACGGCCTCTTTATCAGCTACGACGACAAGGGCCATACCAAGCTGGCCTACGTCAGCTTGTCCGGCAAGCTCACCGACATCATCGACGATCTGGGGGGCACCTCCCTCGGCCGCCCCTATGACGGCGGCAGCTTCTCGGTGGCCGGGGACAAGGTGGCCTACACCCGCACCAGCACCAGCCGCCCGGCCGACGTGGCCCTGGTGACCAAGGGCGGCAAAGCCAAAAGCCTGACCGCCCTCAACGACGACCTCTTTGCCTTCAAGAGCCTGGGCAAGGTGGAAGAATTCTGGGTGGACTCCAAGGCCGACGGCTTGCCGGTACAGGCCTGGCGGGTGTTGCCGCCGGACTTTGATGCCACCAAGCAGTACCCGCTTGTTCTTGAAATTCACGGCGGCCCCTTTGCCAACTACGGCGCCCGCTTTGCCGCCGAGATGCAGCTCTATGCCAATGCCGGCTACATAGTGGTGTACGTCAACCCCAGGGGGTCCACCAGCTATGGCGAAGACTTCGCCAACCGCATCCACCACAACTACCCAAGCCAAGACTATGACGACCTGATGAGCGCCGTGGACGCCGCCATCGAGATGGGCAACGTCGACAGCCGCAACCTCTTTGTCACCGGCGGCTCCGGTGGCGGCGTGCTGACCGCCTGGATAGTGGGCTCCACAGACCGCTTCCGGGCCGCCGTGGTGGCCAAGCCGGTGATCAACTGGCTGAGCTTTAGCCTCACCGCCGATTTCAGCCCCTTCTTTACCCAGTACTGGTTTGCCAAGATGCCCTGGGAAGATCCCATGGCCTACTGGCGCCGCTCCCCCCTGTCCAGGGTCGGCAACGTCTCCACCCCCACCATGCTGCTGACCGGCGAGGCCGACTACCGCACCCCCATCTCGGAAACCGAGCAGTTCTACCAGGCGCTGAAGCTGCGCAAGGTGGACACGGCCATGGTACGGATCCCGGACGCCGGCCACGGCATCACCGCCCGGCCGTCCAACCTGATGGCCAAAGTGGTCTATATCCTGGCCTGGTTCGATAAATACAAAGAATAAAGTCCAAGGCGCCTACGGGCGCCTTATTTAATTGCAAGTCAAGTGTTTACCTTCTTGCCACATCCGCATACCCTGCACCCTGCCCAGGGCCGCCCTCCAGAGCGGCCCTGGGTTTATTGCCAGGGAGGCGAGATCACTCAGGACCAGCTAAAGGGCGTCAGCCTGCCTGGCCCAAGGCCTGGGCAGAGCCCTCGCCAACAGCTCAACAAACAGGGATAGACCACATTGCTACGCGCGTTAACTCATAAAACCAGCCCGCTGCTGCTGGCGGCCAGCCTCGCTACCTTGGCCGGCTGCGGCTTCCTCGACACCGAACAGAGCATCGACACCGACCGCAAAGAACAGCAGGAAGTGACGAACGGTTTCTTCGCCACCTACTGGAAAGGGGCCAAGCTCTCCATTCGTTCCATGCCGGTAGACGAACACACCCAGGCCATCGACTTTGCCGCCATACGCCAGCAACAGGCCGACCGCCTGGGCCTGGGGCCACAACTGAGCCGCATCTACGACTGGCAAAGCGCCCTGAGCGGCGACTATTCCGACAACGCCCTGGTGCCCTTTGATGGTGGCGATCTGGTGGACTTTGGCAAGGAAGTCTACGCCTTGTCCGACACCCTCGAAGGCCAGGACGAAGACAGCTACCCCACCTTCCTGGAAGTGCTGCACCACTCCAGCCGTGCCCTGGGCCGGCCCCAGGTAACGCTGCCAAAGGACTGGAACAACGCCATGGACCACTGGCTGTTCGCCCTGGTGCTGGAAGCCCGTATTGGCCTTGGCTCCTGGAAGACCTATGAACTGGCCAAGGTGGACACCAGCACCATGGCCAGCACCGATTATCGGGTGCTGGCGGGGCTGCACAAGGGCCTCGATGCCCTGCGTAACCAGTGGTATTTCCTGGCTGACGAAGATTTCAGCCGGGTGATTGACGAGGCCAACAGCGCCGACATTAAACTCAAACCCCAGACCCTGGAAGTGCTGACCCGCACCGCCATTGACGGCTTTACCCCCCAGCAGCAGTTCAAACTGCTGGCCAGGGCCAATGCCCTGCTGATGCGTGGCTACAGCCGCCACCAGGCCAAGAGTGCTGACCTGAACGACAAGGCCCTGGCCGACATCGAAGCGGCCATCGCCGACTACCGCACCCTGGGAGTGGAAAACGAACTGGTGTGGCTGGCCGAGAGTTACGTCTATATCAGCGAAGAAGAAAAGGACAAGGCCATCGCCTCCCTGACCAAGCTGCAAGGCAGCCGCTACCTCAGCGCCAAAGAAAAGCAGCTGCTGGCCGACACCCAGCGGGCGGTGCAGGACAGGGACCCGAAAAGCGCCCTTAACGTGCTGACCGACAAAGTGATTTTCTACCGCCTTGGGCTAAGCTACGCCCTCTCTTACCTAGACGAGATCCAGTGGCTGAAACTGCTCGAGCAAAGCGAGCAGGGCCAGCGCATCCTGGCGCACTTTACCGAACTCGAGCAGTACTACCACAAGGCCAAAGACAGCCTGGAGCTGGATAACCTCACCGAAAAGGGCAAGGGCCTCTTTAAGGACTTGGTGGAATAACACCAGGGGTAGAGCCCGGCCCCAAGGGCTGGGCGTTGTTGTCACAAGGACTGGGATTGATGCTGTGCTGATTGCCCTTAAAATCGCCATTTTCATTTCGTGTATCCGTTACTTACAGCTAAGTGGCCGGCCGGGGCGCACCGCCTTTATCTACGCCGGCAGCTGGTTGCTGCTGGGCTTGCTATGGATAGTGATGAACGCCAGCGACAGCGAGTCGGGGCTGCTGGTGTTGGGCATTTTTGGTTACGACCTGGCCCTGGGCTTTGCCTTATTCTGGCTCCTTGACCGCTTTGCCGGCCGAACAGTGCTGTTTTTGGGCACCATCGCCCTTTGGCTGGTGGTGGATAAGTTCCTCCAGGTGTTCCTGGTGCTGGCCTGGAATGCCTAGTGGGCGTCGAAGGCTGATGGCCTTTATTGAGGACTGCGGGAGCTACTGATGCTGGATAAAAGTTACAAGAAGCTGCTGGCGGTGCTGGCCATCATCACCGTCTTGGGTACCCTTGCGGGTAACATCAACAATATCCACGATTTTTTCAGCCAAACCCTGCCTTCTAAAAGCCAGGCCCAGAAGCTCTACGGCATCTGGTACGGGGATTACAGCTACCCCATCAGCGGTGGCCGCTTGGCGGTCAAAGGCACCACCGAGTACTTCAAGAACAACAAGTACAACTTCATCGGCGAGATAGCGGTGACGGCCGAGAAGGGCGGTCACAGCGTCAAGGTGCGCTACGACGTTGACGGCACCGGCCTGTGGCAGGTGGACGAGCAGTCCCTGACCGTAACCCTTAACCAGTTGCGCTCCGTGGTCAAAGATGCCAGCTATGACGGCCACCCCTTGGATATCCAGGCCTGGACCCAGGCAACGGGCCAGCAGCTTCCGGGCCTGGACCAAGCCATGGTCAACGGCATGAGCGACGACTTCACCATCTTGAGCCTGACCGAGCGGCGCCTGGAGCTGGCCAGCGATGCGCCCAAAGGGGGCAAGCTGACCCTGGCCATGACCCGGCGCGACCAGGTCTTTTCACACTGAATCGGGCCATGGCAGAGAAACTGCTGCCTTTGCCGGCATCTGCCCCAGGGCAGCGCTTTTTGTTGCAATAGCTCGTAACGGGCGCGGTGGACAACGAGCCGGCCACAGGCTGCTTCGCCACCGGCCAGAGGCCCTTCGCTGGCCTGTCATTTTCACGTTCAACCCAGGAAACGCATCATGGATGACATTCGCCTGCCCTATAAAACCGGCAACCTCAAGCTCATCGGGGCCATGGGGTTGTTCGGCGCTTGCGCCGCCCTGATCGGCCGTGAGGCCGCCACCAACGACAGGGGCCTTATCCTCAATCACCTGCTGGAGTTCTCAGCCCAGGGCGCCACCCTCTTTTACTGGGCCCTGGCCGGGGCGGCGCTGCTGTTTGTGCTGCTGGCGGCTCTGGCACTGGTGAAGAACAACCTGTCCAAACGGGAACTGGTGCTCACCGGCACTTACCTGGAGGCCCCTAAGAACGGCATCAGCAACCGCCTGGTCCGGGTCCAGTACAGCGCCATTACCGATCTGGTGCTGCAGCAGGTGCAGGGTATCCAACTGCTGAAGATCAGCCACACCCAAGGCAAGCTGACCCTGGCCAGCAGCATGCTGCCGGGCAAAGAGGCCTTTGCCCAAGTGTTGGCGGCCATCGAAGCCAGGGTGGCAACCCAGGGCGGGGAGGCCAAGGTATGAACAAGAAGGCCTGTCTTTACCTGGGCCTGGCTGCCCTAGCCCTTTTTGGCGGCTACAAGGGGGCGACCCGCCTTGACCCCAATCCCGCTCACCAGGTGGGGGAAGTGCTGGATAACCTTGATGGGGTGGCAGTCTATTACAACGGCGGCGTCAACCATGTGCTGGAGCGCAACCTGGCCGCCGACGGCTACAACCTGGGCCTCAAATACCAGTGCGTGGAGTTCGTCAAACGCTATTACTACCAGCAACTGGGCCACAAGATGCCCGACAGCTACGGCCATGCCAAAGATTTCTTCGACAAGGCCTTGGCGTCCGGCAGCCTCAACCCCAAGCGGGGCCTCTACCAATACCGCAATGGCGAAGGGGAACTGCCGGCCTTTGGCGACATCCTGGTGTTTGACGCCAGCCTGCTCAACCCCTACGGCCATGTGGCCATCGTCTCCAACCTGGATTTGGCCGCAGGGCACCTTGAGATCATTCAACAAAACCCCGGGCCTTTTTCCGGCTCAAGGGCAGCGTTCAGCATCGCAGTAGAAGACGGCAAGGCCAGGGTAGCCAGCAGCAGGCTGCTGGGCTGGCTGCGTAAGGCGGACCCTGCCGTCAGCCAGTCCAGCTATTCGGAGGTAGCGTTATGAAAGGGATGAAAGCCGGGTGGTTGGGGTTGGCGGCCCTGATGGCAACAAGCGCCGGCGCCCAGCAAGGGGATTATGTGGTAGACGCCATCTCCTTGCAGGCGTTTCGAGAGGCCCTGGCCCAGGCCCAGCCTAATCCCCAGCCCAGGCTGGACAGCATTCAGAATTGGGACCAGGCCCAGGCGCTGTTGGCGGGCCGGCTGATTTTGGATAGCGACCTTAAGGTGTTGGACGCCACCGGCCGGGTGTTGGCCCAAGAGGCGCAATTTGCAGATTGGTGCGACTTTGACGCCTATTACCCGGCCTTGGACCAGGTCAGCTTCAAATGCCTGCAAGAAAACGATGTGCTGCTGGATATGGCCACCGGCCAGCAACAAGAAGACGATCCCAGGCAAAGGCGCTACGCCCCGGGCGGCCAGTACCGCTACGGCGGCTATTACAACGGCCAGGAGCCGGTGTCCTTTATCCAAAAACGGGTAGGGGAGCACTGGCTAACCCTGCGCGAAGCCACGGACACCATGGCATCGGGCAAGCTGTATTTCCCAAGTGATTTCACCTGGGTATCGGCTCGGCGCTTCGTGTTCCAAAGCACCCTGGACCAGGGCTACTTCATGGGCACAATCCAATGAGGGGCAAAGGGACCCAGGCCAAAACTGATGTTGCTGGCAATGGATGTGCAATACCAGGGTGACCAAGCCCTGGTGGCCGCCGTGGCCTTCAATGACTGGCACTCGGCCCAGGCCTGCGGCCAATACCTGAGCCGGGTAGGGCCTGTGGCACCTTACCTGCCCGGGCAGTTCTACAAGCGCGAGTTGCCTTGCCTGCTGGCCCTGCTGCAAGAACACCGGCTGGCGCCAAAGGTTATCGTGATTGACGGTTACGTCTACCTGGACGGCCACAGCAAGCCTGGCCTGGGCTGGCATCTGCACCAGGCCCTTGGGGGCCAGGGCTGCGTCATTGGCGTCGCCAAGAAAGCCTTTGCCGGCATAGGGCAGGCCCACGAGTTACTGAGAGGGCAAAGCCAGAAACCGCTCTTTGTGACCAGCACCGCCGATCTGGCGTGGGCCAAGGCCTGCATAGGTGCCATGAGCGGCCAGCATCGGCTGCCCACCTTGCTGAAAATGGCCGACCAGCTGTGCCGGGCGGCGGCCAAGGCCAACCCCTAGGCGCTGTGGCCATTGGGTTTGTCCCGGTGGCACTTGGGCGCAGTGGCCCTTGGCAAGGGCGGGCAGGGGCCCTAGGCTCAGGCTCTCAACCTGCCAGAGGTGCCCGGTGCTGCCCCTTTTCCTTAAAAGCCTGCTTGGCGCCGCTGCGGTGCTGCTGATAAGCCTGTTGTCGCGCAGCCGCTTTGTTTACCTGGCAGGCCTGGTGCCGCTCTTTCCCACCTTTGCCCTTATTGCCCACTACCTGGTGGCAAAGGAGCAAGGCCCAGCCGCCTTGCGCCAAACGGCCCTCTTTGGGCTTTACGCCCTGCTGCCCTACGGCGCCTACCTGCTGGCGGTCTACCATCTCAGTGCCCGGCTGAGCCTGGCCTGGACCCTGGGCCTGGCCACCTTGGTCTGGTTGCTGTCGGCCAGCGTTTTGCTGTTGGCCTGGACCCGGCTGCAACCGGCGCTGGCTTGAGCAGCGTTTTACCGCCCAACACCGGCATTTGGCCGCTGCCAGCGGCTTTTGCCATTTTGACGCACTTTTCCCTAAAGTCCTCCTGGGCTATGGTCGCCTCAGAGGGGAAAAGCCAAGATCTGCCTTGAGGCAGGCTTACGACTAGCGCCCAAAAACAAGTCCTGCTGTTACCAAGGTATATGGATGGCCCAACGACAATTGATCGGCACTTTGCTTCCACCTTTTTTTATCTTGCTGCTGGCGGCTGCCGCCACCTTCTTTAACGAGCGGATCACCGGCGAGTGGCAATCGGCCTTGCTGTGGCTGCCCTATGCTCTGGGCATGGTGGGGGTGTGGCTGGCTATCCAGTTTTCCAAACGCCAGTTGCTGATGAGCGTGGTGTTGACCCTGCTGGGCTATGTGTTGATCCAGGCCTATCTGCAAAGGCCCATCAGCGAGCCCCTGGTGCGTTACGTCTACACCTTGTTGGTGCTGGGCCTGCCCCTGGCCATGCTCCTTAACCAGCTCTTCGTGGAAAGGGGCCTTAGCCACCCCAGCGCCATGTCCCTATACAGCGTGGTGGTGCTGGCGTTACTGATAGCCATCGCCATCTACCAGTTGCGTGGCCCCAATGTGGTGCTGCCCCTGGATAGCCACTTTGCTCCCAAGCGCTACGACGGGCTCTTTATCAGCGCCAACGGCCTGCTGATCTCCATTCCCCTTATCGGCGCCAGCGTGCTGTGCTTCCTGCTGCGCCGGGGCACCATCGAAGCGGGGCTGCATTTTGTCATGCTGGCCAACCTGGTGCCCCTTTATTGCCTGGACGTGCCCTTTATCTCCAGCATCTTTGCCACGGCGGCCCTGCTTATCGCCTTGCTGACCGGCATCAAGAACTCCCACGACCTGGCCTACCGGGACGCCCTCACCGGCCTTAACGGCCGGCGCAAGCTGTTCGAGCGCCTGGCGGGCTTGTCGCGCCACTACAGCCTGGCCATGCTCGATATCGACCATTTCAAAAGCTTCAACGACACCTACGGCCACGACGTGGGTGACGACGTGCTGGCCATGGTGGCCAGCAAAATCGCCCAGGTGGGCGGCGGTGGCGAGGTGTTCCGTTACGGGGGCGAGGAATTTACCCTCATCTTCAACGGCCGCAGCAAGGACGACGCCATGACCTACCTGGACGAGGTCCGTGAGCTGATCGCCACCACCCCCTTTATCGTGCGGGACAAGAGCAAGCGTAAGGTCGGCACCCCCGAGCAGCGCGGCAAGGGGCCCCGCAACAACAAGAAGGTGCAGATCACCGTCAGTATCGGCGTCTCGGAAAAAGGCTATGGCCAGGAGAAGGCCGAACAGATCATCAAGGCCGCCGACAAGGCCCTGTACAAGGCCAAGAAGCAAGGCCGTAACTGCGTGGTGGCCGGTTAAGGCGCCCTGTACTGGCCGGCGTCCTGCCGGCCGGTAACCTCTCCCAACTGACATTCTGCCATGGCCGCTGCCAGCGGCCCTGCTGGCGGGACTTTTGCCCCACCGCTCACCGCTCACCAGCGGCATTTCATCTGAAAAATCCTAAAGTTTTGTCGCCACAGGGTCGGATCTTCAAGGAGTGGCCGGCAAAGGGCTGGGACAAGGGTTCCCCCTGGCGGGCCACTGTATCGGTGATGTGGATAAGGATGTTGTTGCAAATGAAGCACGACCGGCACTCGAAGAAAACAACCATCTACTGCATGGTGCCATGCCCCAAGGGCCGGCCTGTGCCACCGTCATTTCTCCAAGATGAAAAACAGCCACTGGCGCGGTTCCCACGTTAAAAGCGCCCGGCAACTCGATAACGACAAATTTCATTTCAAAGAGGTGGAGTAGACAATGCGCGACGTACAAGTAGCCATGATGGACGCAGAGCTGAATACCCAAAGCTTCCAGGACAAGGAGCAGGGCAGCCAGGCCAGCCTTCGCGAGGTGCGCCCAGAAGACAGCTACAACGGCTGGAGCACCGACGCCATTCTTACCCAGGAAGAACGCCAATTCATCATGGCCCTCTGAACCCATTTCCCGTTGCCGGCCGCTGCCCCAGGGGCTAAAGTGGCCGGCCTGGCGCCCAGGGCGGGCGCCCACCCATCAAGGATGTCTCGATGAAATACCTTTCCCTGCTGGCCCTGATGGCCACCGCTGGCTTTGCCCAGGACTTCCAGGCCCAATACGATCAGTGCGTCAAGGACAACGGCCCCATCAACAACGGGGTGGTGGACTATTGCGCCGGCACCGTGGCCGACAGCGCCGACAAGGCCATCAAAGCCAAGGTCAAGGCCATCGCCAAGACCATCGCTGCCGACAACAGCGAAGAAGCCGCAGAGGATTTCACCCGTTTTGAAGACAACTGGCGCCAGTACCGTGACCAGCTGTGCAACTACAAAGGCTATTACGTGGGCTCCCCCATGTACGCCTATTGCCCCATGGAAGAAAACATCGCCCACCTGGCGGTGCTGGAAGAGCTGGGCTTCTAAGCTCGGCTGGCCTCGGTAAAACCCAGGTGATGCATCACTTCGCGCAGGGTCAGCAGCCATGACACCTGGGCCGGGCTGAAGGCCGGGCCGCCCACATAGGAGCGACGCTCGGCGGCCCTGGCCAAATCCCCGAAGGCCGCTTCCACGGCGGCCAGTGCCAACGGCAAGTCAAAGGCGTTGGCGCCGGGACCATCGAGCTTAAGCGCGGTGCCCGGCGGCAGGTCCCGGGCCAGGGGCATGATCACCTCTTCCAATTGGCCTATGGCCGCCTCCAATGCCATGGCCGTGGGCGGCTCGCCATCCAGGGCCGGCTGCGGCAGGGCCCAGCGCCTGTCCCCATGGCCAAGCCAGCTTTCCTGGCCCAGGTAAAGTCGGGTTCCCATGATGTGAAGTCCTTGATAAGCCTTGTGCTTCATTGTCATAGTGTCTCACTTCCCCCTGCGGAGCTACCCTCGCCATGTTAGGTACCCAAGATCTGCTGCTGTTTATGCTGTCGGGGCTGCTGCTCAATATGATCCCCGGGCCCGATTCCCTGTTGATCATGGCCCGCAGCGCCAGCCAGGGTTGGCGGGCCGGATCGGCGGCGGCCCTTGGCATAGGCGCCGGCACCCTGGTGCATATACTGGCGGCGGCCCTGGGGCTGTCGGCGCTGCTGGCCACCTCGGCTACCGCCTTCACCCTGGTCAAGTTGCTGGGGGCCTGTTACCTGCTGTATATGGGCCTGAGCATGCTGCTGGCCAAAGGCAGGGAAAAGGCCCAGCCCCATGCCCTCAAGCCACAGCGCTTGGCGCGTACCTTTGCCCAGGGCTTTTTAACCAATGTGCTCAACCCCAAAGTGGCCCTGTTCTTTTTGGCCTTTGTGCCCCAGTTCATCCGCCCCGACGCCCCGGACAAGGCCCTGGCCTTCGTGTTCCTGGGGCTGGTGTTTAACCTCAACGGCATGCTCTGGTGCCATGGCCTGGAGCTCTTTACCGCCTACGCCAGCAGCAAGGTCAAGGCCAGCCAGCGCCTGGCCCTGTGGCTGGGCCGCAGCATGGGGGCGCTGTTTTTGGGCCTGGGGGCTCGCCTGGCCTTGTCGGACAATCACTGATATGAAACTCATCCATTGCACCCAGGCTCGCCACGGCGACGCCATACTGGCCATCTTCAACGACGCCATACTGCACTCCACCGCCCTCTACGATTACCAGCCCCGCACCCAGGCTGACATGGACCAGTGGTTTGCCGACAAGGCCGCCCACCAATACCCGGTGCTGGGCCTGGAAGACGACAGCGGCGCCCTGATGGGCTTTGCCAGTTACGGCCCCTTTCGGCCCAGGCCCGCCAACAAGTACACGGTGGAACACTCCCTCTACCTGCACCCGGGCCACAGGGGCAAAGGCCTTGGCAAGGTGCTGCTCAAGGCCATTATCGACGCGGCCCGGGGCCAGCAATACCACGTGCTGGTGGGGGGCATAGATGCGGCCAACGAAGCCAGCAAGGCCCTGCACCTCAAACTGGGCTTTGTCCACGCCGGCACCTTGACGGAGGTGGCCTTCAAATTCGGCCGCTGGCTGGACTTGGCTTTTTACCAATTGACCCTGGACACCCCGGCCCAGCCGGTGGACGGCTAAAGGAGAAGACATGCTGATAACCCAACTGCTGGCGGCCCTGGTGGCGGCCATTCATGGTTACATCTTGGTGCTGGAAATGTTCCTTTGGGACAAGCCTGCCGGGCGCCGCGCCTTTGGCATGAGCGCCGAGCAGGCCGCCCAGACCAAGGTGTTGGCCGCCAACCAAGGGCTCTACAACGGCTTCTTGGCCGCCGGCCTGGTGTGGGGCCTGTGGCTGGGAGCGGCAGGTCTTGGGGTACTGGGCTTCTTCCTCGGCTGTGTGCTGGTGGCGGGGGTCTATGGTGCCCTGACCGCCAGCCGCAAGATCCTGTTCGTGCAGGCCCTGCCGGCAGCCCTGGCCCTTATCAGCCTGGGAGCTGGCTGGTAACAAAAAAGGCGCCAAGGGCGCCTTTTTCAATGGGCCTTTGCCCTTAAGCGGTGGCCGGTTCCTTTTTGGCGGCTGCCTTGGCCGGGGCCTTGGCGGGAGCCGGGCTGCTCTTGTCCAGGCAGGCCTTTTCAAACCAGCCCTTATAAGCCCCCTGGATCTCGCTCAGGGTGGCCAACTGGGCGTTTAGCCCGGCCTGGTACTGCTTGACGGCGTCCAAGGTGGAGCTCAGGTAGCCGGCCATCATTACCTGGGGCGTTTTCGGCTCCTTGGCCAGGGCCACCAGGGATTCCCCATAGGCCTGGGTGGCCTTGAGGGACTGGTTGTAATGGTCCCAGAGCTTGGCGGTGCTGCTGTTTTGCAGCTCGGTCAGTTCCGCCAGGGCCTCGCTGTCCAGGGCCGGGGCCTTGGCGAAGCCGTCCAGGTCCGGCTTCCAGTTCAGGTCCTTGACGCTGGCCAGGAAGGTCTCGCTGGCTTGCACCGCGTCCTTGATGGGGGCATAGGCGTTGAACAGATCAAAGCCCTTGGTCAGGGAATGGCTGTAAAAGTCCTTCCACTCGGCCAGGGCCTGGGTCAGGCTGGGGTCGACAAAGTCTTCCGCTTTAAAAGCGTTCATGGTGTGTCCTCAAAGGTAGTGTGGGGGAGACGGGCAAGGCCCGACAGCAACGCGCAGCGGCGGGAAAGGCGCGGGATCCCAAACTCTGTCGGCCTTCCCTGAACACATAACGCGCAAGGTTAAGCTATAGCCCATTTCTGGCAGTAGCATGAAAATTAACCACCCAGGCTGTGATCTTTTTTCAAAATGGTGCCCCGCTCAGACTTCAAAAACCAAGCTGTTGATGCGTATAGTGAAATCCTGTAACTGCCAGCAACAGGGCCAACCGGCAGAGGCCGGCCTGGCACCAGGGAGTCGTTCTGATGGAAACCATCGGCTTTGAGGACTTTTTAAAAGTCGAACTGAGGGTAGGGCAGGTAGTGGCTGCCGAGCCTTTCAAAGAAGCCCGCAAACCGGCTTATGTGCTGCACGTGGATTTCGGCCCTGAGCTGGGGGTGCGAAAGTCCTCGGCGCAGATCACCGACCACTACCAGCCCGAAGAACTGGTGGGCCGCCAGGTGGTGGCTGTGGTCAATTTTCCGAAAAAACAGATAGGGCCTTTGATGTCCGAATGCCTGGTGACCGGCTTTCATGACCAGAACGGCGCCGTGGCCCTGTGCATACCCGACAAAACCGTGCCGCTGGGCACCCGCCTGCTGTAAATAACGAGTGTCAGATGTCCGATCGTCATTTCTACGAACCCACCAAAGGCCACGGCCTGCCCCACGACCCTTTTAACGCCATCATCGCGCCTCGGCCCATCGGCTGGATCTCCAGCCAAAGTGGAGGCGGCGTGCTGAACCTGGCGCCCTACAGTTTTTTCAACGCCTTTAACTACGTGCCGCCCATCATCGGCTTTGCCAGCATCGGCGCCAAAGACAGCCTCAACAACATCCAAGAGACCGGCGAGTTTTGCTGGAACCTGGTCACCAAGCCCCTGGCAGAAAAAATGAACCAAACCTGCGCCGGCGTCGGCCCGGAGGTGGACGAATTTCAGCTAGCGGGGCTGACCCCCAAGGCCTCAAGCGTGGTCGCCGTGCCCCATGTGGCCGAGACCCCGGTAGCCTTTGAGTGCAAGCTCAGCCAATGCATCCAGCTCACCACGGCGGCAGGGGAAGCGGTAGACAGCTGGCTGGTGCTGGGGGAAGTGGTAGGGGTGCATATCGACAAAAGCCTCTTAAAAGACGGCATCTTCGACACCGCCGCCGCCCAGCCGGCCCTTCGCGGTGGCGGCCCGGCCGATTACTTCACCATCAGCGAAACGCTTAAATTCCAGCTCTTTCGCCCCTGAAAAAAGCCCCGCTCTAGCGGGGCTTTTTTATCAGTAATCAAGGCCGAGCTGGGCCTTGATGCCGGCGTCAAAGGCGTGTTTGACCGGGCGAATCTCCGACACCGTATCGGCCATCTCCACAAGGCGGCGGTGGGCGCCTCGGCCGGTCACCACCACATGCTGCAGGGCAGGGCGGTTGGCAATGGCCTCCAGCACCTCGTCGATATTGAGGTAGTCATAGCTCAGCATGTAGGTAAGCTCGTCCAGCACAACGAGGTTAATAGCCGGGTCTTTAAGCCAGGCCTTGGCGTCATCCCACACCTTTTGGGCGGCGGCCATATCCAGCTCGCGGCTCTGGGTTTCCCAGGTAAAGCCGGTGGCCATTACCGCGAAGGGTACGCCGTGGCTCTGTAACAGGTCGCGCTCGCCGCAGGCCCAGCTACCTTTTATAAACTGCGCCACGGCTGCCGTTTGGCCATGGCCCACGGCCCGGCACACTGTGCCAAAAGCGGCGGTGGATTTGCCTTTGCCGTTGCCGGTTAACACCAGCAGGATGCCTTTCTCATCTGTGGCGGCCTCGATACGGGCGTCGACCTTTTCTTTGAGCCGCTGTTGGCGCTCTTGGTGGGACATTAGGGCTACCTGTTTTTTGCCAATTTGCGTATTATGGCCGTCCAAACGTATAAACGTCCAATGGTGTCCGATGTCCGAACAACTCCTTGCCGCTCTCAAAGACCGCATCCTCATTATCGACGGCGGCATGGGCACCATGATCCAGAACCGCCAGTTGGAGGAGAACGACTTTCGCGGCGACAGGTTCGCCGATTGGCCGAGCGATCTCAAGGGTAACAATGACTTATTGGTGCTTACCCAGCCCAAGGTCATCAAGGACATCCACCGCCAGTACCTGCTGGCGGGGGCCGACATCATCGAGACCAACAGCTTTAACGCCACCCCCATCGCCATGGCAGACTACGGCATGGAGGCGCTGTCCAAAGAGATAAACCTCGAAGCGGCCCGCCTGGCCCGCCAGGCCGCCGATGAAGTGGCAAGTGAAACCGGCATTGCCCGCTTCGTTGCCGGGGTATTGGGCCCCACCAACCGTACCTGCTCCATCAGCCCCGATGTCAACGACCCCGGCTTTCGCAACGTCAGCTTTGACCAGCTGGTCGCGGCCTACACCGAGTCTACCGAGGCGCTGATTGACGGCGGCGCCGACATCATACTGGTGGAAACCATCTTCGATACCTTGAACGCCAAGGCGGCGCTCTTTGCGGTAGACGCGCTTTTTGAGCAAAAGGGGATCAAGCTGCCGGTGATGATCTCCGGCACCATTACCGACGCCTCAGGCCGTACCCTTACCGGCCAGACCACCGAAGCCTTTTACAACTCGCTGCGCCACGTGCGGCCGCTGTCCATGGGCCTTAACTGCGCCCTGGGCCCCAAGGAGCTGGCCCCTTATATAGAAGAGCTGTCACGCATTGCCGAGTGCTATGTGTCGGTGCACCCCAACGCCGGCCTGCCCAACGAATTTGGCGGCTACGACGAAACCCCCGAGCAGATGGTCGAATTTATCGGCCAGTGGGCCCTGGACGGCTGGCTGAACCTGGTGGGGGGCTGCTGCGGAACCACCCCTGCGCACATCAAGGCCATGGCCGAAGCGGTGAAGGGCCTTAAGCCCCGGGCGCTGCCGGACATCCCGGTAGCCACTCGCCTGGCTGGCCTTGAGCCCTGCAACATCTTTGCAGACAGCCTCTTTGTGAACGTGGGTGAGCGCACCAACGTCACCGGCTCGGCGCGGTTCTTGAAGCTCATCAAATCTGGCGATTACGAAACCGCCCTTGAGGTGGCGCGCCAGCAGGTGGAAGCCGGGGCGCAAATTATCGACATCAACATGGACGAAGGCATGCTCGATGCCGAAGCGGCCATGGTGCGCTTTTTAAACCTGATTGCCTCGGAGCCCGACATCAGCCGGGTGCCGATCATGATTGACTCCAGTAAATGGCACGCCATCGAAGCGGGCCTCAAATGCATTCAAGGCAAAGGCATTGTCAACTCCATCTCCATGAAAGAAGGGGTGGAGAACTTTAAAGCCCAGGCCCGGCTTATTCGCCGCTACGGCGCCGCCATGGTGGTCATGGCCTTTGACGAAGACGGCCAGGCCGATACCTACCAGCGCAAGGTGGAAATTTGCACCCGCGCCTACCGCATCTTGGTAGACGAAGTGGATTTCCCCCCCGAAGACATCATCTTCGACCCCAACATCTTCGCCGTAGCCACCGGCATCGACGAGCACAACGACTACGGCGTCGCCTTTATCGAGGCCTGCCGCACCATTCGCGACACGCTTCCTCATGCCCGTATCTCCGGCGGGGTCAGTAACGTCAGCTTCTCGTTCCGGGGCAACAACCCGGTGCGCGAAGCCATCCACGCCGTGTTCCTCTACCACGCCATCAAGGCGGGGCTGAGCATGGGTATCGTCAACGCTGGCCAGCTGGCCATTTATGACGATATCGACGACAAGCTCCGTGAAGCGGTGGAAGACGTGGTGATGAACCGCCGCGATGATTCCACCGAGCGGCTGCTGGCCATTGCCGACGACTACCGGGGCGACGGCACCGAGAAAGAAGCCCAAACCCAGGCCTGGCGCGAACTGCCGGTCAATAAACGCCTGGAATACGCCCTGGTTAAAGGCATTACCGATTTTATCGACGAAGACACCGAACTGGCCCGCGCCGCCGCCACCCGCCCGCTGGATGTAATAGAAGGGCCGCTGATGGACGGCATGAACGTGGTGGGGGACCTCTTTGGTGCCGGCAAGATGTTCCTGCCCCAGGTGGTGAAATCCGCGCGGGTCATGAAAAAGGCGGTGGCCTACCTCACCCCTTATATCGAGGCCGAGAAAGAAGAGGGCAAGTCCAACGGCCGGGTGGTGATGGCCACCGTCAAAGGTGACGTGCACGACATCGGCAAGAACATTGTTGGCGTGGTGCTGCAATGTAACGGCTTTGAGGTGATTGACCTTGGAGTGATGGTGTCGGTCGAGAAGATCATCGAGGCCGCCAAAACCCACAACGCCGACGTGATTGGCATGTCGGGGCTCATTACCCCGTCGCTGGACGAGATGATCCACAACGTCAAAGCCTTTAAAAAGGCCGGGATCAGCCTGCCGGTTATTATTGGTGGCGCCACCACCTCGAAAATCCACACCGCCGTGAAAATAGCCCCCCACTACGAGCACGGCGCCCTGTACGTAGCGGACGCCTCGCGCACCGTGCCGGTGGTCAGCAAGCTCATCGGCGGCGGCCGCGACGCCCTGGTGGCCCAGGAGTACAAAGAGTACGACATCATGCGCGAAAAGCGCCTCAGCCAAGGCCGCCGCAAGGCCCTGGTGAGCCTGGCCGCTGCCCGCGACAACCGCGCCAGCACCGACTGGGCCAACTACCAGCCCTTCAAGCCCAACAAGCTGGGCATCCAGGTGTTTGACGACTACCCCCTTGAAGATTTGATTGAGCGTATCGACTGGACACCGTTTTTCCGCTCCTGGGAGCTGCACGGCCGCTACCCGGACATCTTGAAAAACCCCACCGTCGGCGCCGAGGCCAAAGAGCTGTTCGACAACGCCCAGGCGATGCTCGAAAAAATCCTCAGCGAGAAATGGCTCACCGCCCGCGCCGTGATTGGCCTCTTCCCGGCCAACAGCGTCGACTTTGACGATATCGATATCGAAACCGATGAAGGCACGGTGCGCCTGCACCACCTTCGCCAGCAGATGGAGCGGGCCGGCAACCACAACTTTGCCCTGTCAGACTTCGTAGCCCCCAAAGGCACGGTGCAAGACTACATGGGCGGCTTTGCGGTAACCGCCGGTATCGGCATCGACCCATATGTAGAAGCGTTCGAAAAAGCCGGGGACGATTATTCGGCCATTATGCTCAAAGCCCTGGCCGACCGTTTGGCAGAAGCCTTTGCCGAGCGCATGCACGAGCGGGTGCGTAAAGAGTTCTGGGGCTACGCCGCCGATGAGGCGCTGAATAACGAAGATCTTATTCGTGAGCGCTACAAAGGCATACGCCCAGCCCCCGGCTACCCCGCCTGCCCGGATCACACCGAGAAAGGGCTCTTATGGGAGATTCTGAAGCCCGATCAGCGTATCGGCCTTAATATCACCGAGAGCTTTGCCATGTTCCCCACCGCCGCCGTGTCCGGCTGGTACTTTGCCAACCCCGAATCCCGCTACTTCGGCGTATCGGATATCGACCGTGACCAGGTGCAAGATTACGCGCGGCGTAAGGGCTGGACTATCGAGCAGACGGAAAGGTGGTTGGCGCCGATCCTCGGGTACGATCCAGAGTGAGTGACAAAAAAGCCGCGTTAAGCGGCTTTTTTGGTGAGGGAGGGTTCGTTTTCTTTGTGGGTAGCTGTCAAAGTGCTCGCTGTTGTCAGCCTTCCATGGCGGCTCCTTCCGGCTCGCACGTCCTGTGCTCGCGCTCAGCAGCATCGAAGCTGTGCTTCGACATACAAGCTTCGCCCCGACGCGTACTCACCTGCACCTAGGCGGCCCCTTCGCATCCCTGTCTCAGCTGCCCCTTCACTCCCTCCAGCAAAGCGCTGCACTTAACGGGCGTCAAAAGCGTGGGCTTCGATATTGCTCTTTTGACTCAGGTTAGGCGTATCACTTTTTTGCCAATTTTTGATGCCAAGCGGTTTACCCGTAACCTTGATGTGGTTATGGTGGTTTAAGTTGCGTTTATGTGAATGCTTAATGGAGTGGCAAGGACTGCCGGGAATAAGCAAAGGGATTTTGGGGACCACACCCAAGGGCGGTAGCGTGGGTTTTGGTTTGGTCAGGTTTCCATTAGCGCGTTGCGGATTTTGCAGGCTGCTAGCTTCCTTGTTGTTCGTTTAAATGCCGGGACTCGCCCCGGCGGGCGAGGCACTTTGTTTTCGCACAAAGTGCCCAAAGGCACCGCCCCGGCGTTACGCGATGTCCTTTCCTCTAGTCGCTTGCCGCTGACCGCTGCGTACGGTTCCCGACGCGTCCTCCGCTCGCTCGACATCCCTGTCTCGCGTCAGCTCACGCTCCTGGCGTAAAGGCGCTTTACTTAAAGGGGCTCCAAGAGCGGGTGGCTTCGTTGGGGTTTTGATTTTATAAAAGTTTAGAAGTGGATGTCCTTTGTTCTTAGCTTGCCAGCCAGGTACCGGCTAATGAGGAGTGGCAAAGAAAACAGCACCTCCCAGCGAGCCATCACCGCGTCATCGTCCACCGCCGCTGCGGCTTTGGCATCCGCATGCACCACCAGATGGTAATGATTGGACATCACCGCATAGGCACAAAGCTCAATGGTAAAGACAGATTGCAACACCTTCAGCCGGTCCATCACCCAGGCTTTGCGGTGACTGAAGTCCTGGCCAGTGAGGTTGTCTTTGCCACAGAGAAAGGCGCGGCGAACACAGCGGCAAATGCAGTGGTAGTAAGGCGTGTCGTTAATCGATACCAGTTCAGAGTGCGGGCGGGTCATGACGCTAATCCTTTAGCTAATGAGCTTTAAGCCTAGACCGCTAACGAATTCCTGTATAAACAGATGGGTGTCCTTTTTTACTTTTGAGCAAGATACTGAAAAATTAGCTAGATGTACAAATCAAAGAAATACCCAAAGGAAAAGCAGAGATCGAGGAAGCATCATTTATGATGTTCATATTTAAAAGGAAAAACTAGTTCAGGCATAAATAATCTTTGGGTGTTGGACGAATAAATTGTTAATTTTGATGGGTTTTCTGAAACACAATTTACCAAGATGGAGCTCAAAGATGGCAGACCAGTTATTGCTCCCGAAGCTTTAGAGGAAATGAAAGGGATGGAGTTTAAGCCAGATCGTAGACCTTATGTCTTTCTATTTTCTGACGAAGGAAAATGCATCGTGGTAGAGTTTAAATAACCAGAAACAGATCTAGCCGATTACCTCCAGCAGATGCCAATATATTGCCAACTAATTGCGAATTATGGTCAGGTAAAAGTTGAGATATGTCATTGGTGGAAAAATATTCAATGAAGCTGATCTGAATGAGTATGAAGAATCAGTTACTGGTTCTTGGTATAGAGATTCTATTCCAATTCGAGCTGTAAAAAAGAATGATCGCAGTGTGATTGCAGATATGAGACTTGAAGTAATTAGATTATCTGATATGGCAAAAAGAGCACACATAAGAAACAAGAGTTTCGCTGACAAATTGGGGCTAGATAAGCTAATTAATAATTATGAGTAATACACAATTTATTGAAACTAATGAAACTGTAATTGTTACCTCTGGTTCTGCTTATATAGACATAGACGTTCTCGCTTGTTCTTTAGCATTAAGTTGTTTACATAGACTATGTGGTAGAGAGTCAGTCGCATGTCATACAGGAAAAATGAATGGAACCATTCCCGAATATGTAAAAGTCGAAGTTAATGACTTATTTGAGAATGAATTACCCAGTTCGGGTAGATTTAAGTATGCATTAGTTGATATATCCAATCCTGAGTATTTTGAAAGTTTTGTTGATCATGAAAAAATCATCGAGATTTATGACCATCATTTTGGATTTGAAAAATATTGGAAAGATAAACTTGGCAAGTTTGTGCACATAAAACATGTAGGTTCGTGTGCAACATTGATATGGGAAAAATATGTCAAGCTTGAAAAAGTTCATCAACTTCCAGAGTCGATAGCTAAATTGCTTTATTTAGCAATAGTCTCCAACACATTAAACTTAAAAGCATTTGTAACAACTGACAGGGATATTGAAGCAAAAATTGGTATCGAGAAATTGGGATTTTTCAAATCGGAATTGATAACGGAGTACTATTCACATATTGAACATCAATTATTGAATGATTTTAAGAATGTTCTTCTAAATGACGTAAAAACTCACGATTGGAAAGGTGAAGATTGCTTCATTGGGCAACTTGAGATGTTAGATTCCGAAGAATTAATCGAAACATACTTTTTAACAGGTACTGCGACTAAATACATACAAGAAAAATACGCAACGAATGAACAACTTTGGTTTGTAGTTATTTCGGACATTAACAAAGGCTATAACTTGATTTTTACGGAAGATAGAAAAACTAAGCGTTTGATTGAAAGAAATTTTTCATTTACCTTTGATGGTAATTTCGCCAAGTCGGATAGGCTATGGATGCGAAAAGAGTTTATTCGAGACATGAGTTAAGGACAGTTTAATGGAAAAGAGTCTTCTAGACATAATACACATTGTCTTAGCTCAAGTTAAAAAACCCTTGACAGCGGAAGCGATCTTGAGAGAAATAGAATCAAATTGTTTATATGATTTCACAGGTAAAACTCCTAAAACAGCAATTAGAGCAAGGCTTGCTGAAAACATAGATCAATTAGAAAGCGCATCAAAATTTGTAAGGTTACAGAAAGGAACATTTGGTCTGAGAAAATGGCTGAATGACAGCCCCGGAAAGTATAAAGAGTACGAAGCGACAAAGAAAAGAAATCAGCTAATGGATGAATATTTACCTGTATTTGATAGAAATATCTTACCCCAAATAGTCTCCATCAACGGTTTAAACGAAGTTCCTATAGACTCTAATTGGTTCAAAGAAAATTGTACGCCTATGGTTAGGCATGAAGCTGAAGAAGATTATTCGGTTGTTCAATTAATCTCTGTTTTTATAATTAAATTTAAAGATAAAATCATAACTCACACTAGATCTGCAAAAGCTCCTGAGTCAAGGTTACATGGAGAACGGTCGATTATTTTTGGAGGGCATATTACATATGAAGAAGTTAACTCTTTATTTGACCCTTTTGACCCAGAGTCGACTCACCCATTTATTAAGCGAGAATTAGAAGAAGAAATTACCATTTCACCAGATTCAGTTATGACACCAATTGGCTTACTTTATGATTCTACAAGAGATGTAAGTAGTCAGCATTTGGGGCTGGTATATTTAGTTGAAATGATTAATGAAGATTACGAAGTTGGTGAGAAAGGCTACCACATTAATGATGAATTAACTCACATAAGTGATGTTATAAAAAACAAGACGGATTATGAGAATTGGTCGGTAGAACTTATAGATAAAATTTTAAATAAATGGAAATATTAACATGAATCAAAATGATATACATAGCGTTTATCTATCTCTAATAGCTAGTGTCGTTTTTCAAATTCTCTTTTGGATATTTAGTGCAATATACAACAAGTTAAAAAATGGATTTAAAGAAACTTCATTAAGTTTTTCGAGTCCGATTATTGCGATTTGGTTTACTCCAATTTTTATATTGTTAACATTGCTCTTTGTATATTTTAATAAAGTCGATATTTTAGTTGCTGCTTTGGTTATAAGCTATGCTCTTTTTATTACTACTTGGGTGTTAGCTAAGGAAATTCTCAATTTTAGAAAGGTAGGTATAGTTGGGGTTGATGTAAATATAGCTGAAGGTATTGATTATAAAAAAGCTTTAAAGCTCACAAAAAGAAACCTTAAGGTATTAGGTACTGGTGCTGATAAGTTGACTCAACTTGAAGATGAATTTTCGGAGGCGATAAATTCAGCTTCAAGGCAAAATAGAGTTCAGTTATTACTTTGTAATCCAAATAATAAAGCACTAGTGGAGATGGCACTCAATGATGGTAAGCAACAAAATGAATATGCTGACAATGTAAAGACTTCGTTGAACAGAATTAAAACAATCCATCAAAATACAGAAAAACTAGAAATTAGATTCTATGATGCAGAAATTCAAGAGGATATGCCTGTTTTTAGATTAATGTTTTTCAATGAACATTATTGTTTGTGCTCATTTAATTCGTTTGGAAACAACGATAAAGGAACATCTGCGCCTCAATTGCATCTGCACTGTCCTACTAATAATAACGGAAAACTTCTCTATTACAGAGCATTTGAGAATTATTTCAATGACTTATGGAAGCAGAGTGAAAAAAATAGGATTTACGACAAAGATGATTGGACAAAATTTGGACTATAAATGTTAGATTACGATCAAACCTATTTTGGATGTGGAAACAAGGTTCCTGCACATAGCCTTAAATCACTACTAGATGAGAATGATTATTCATTTTTAATACCAGATAATAATATTGTAAAAATTAACGATGAATTCTTAGTAAGTTCGATTGACACCGTGTTTCCGTTTACAAGTGATATTGCATTATTTACAAAGGCGACTGTGTTGCATTGTGCTAATGATTTATTCGCATCAGGAGTTTACCCGATTCAAGCAAACGTGAGTGTTGGTGTTAGCGCAAGCCTTAATGTTAATGAGATAAAACAATTATTTAATAGCTTGAAAGTAGCATTAAATGAGAGGGAAATAAACTCTTGTAATTACCACACATTTAGGGCCGATCAGACATCGGTCACAATAGCAATGAATGGCACAGCCAAAGAGTTAAAATCGAAAGCTAGATTGAGTGGCGAGTATGATATTTTTTTAACTAAACCTATTGGTTTTTGGACAACTCAAAAGCATAGAGCTGGTGATGCTAATCTTTGTTCAAAACAGTTGCTTTTAGAAAGTAATTCCACATGGTTATATTTTATTCAATCTGAATTAGTAAAGTACTCAACAGACATTTCAGGGTTTGGTTTAATTGGTCACATAGCCTCTTTTTTAAAAAGTCAGCAGTATTGTGCATCATTAGATTTGGATAGGATTATTAGTCCGCTAAATATAGATTTTGCTAACATCGAGCATTATTTAGGATGTTCAGCGAAATCTAATCTTGAGTCATTTGGAGCATGTGTTTCCTCAGTCGAAAGGTTAAATGATGTAGTGCTGGATGTGTTATTTGGTGGCGAAATAAATGGTCCGATCTTAATGATAGTTGAACAAGGTGCTGAATTAGGTATGTGGTTTGACAAGTTGATGCATATAGGCACAGCTTCACCTCATGTGAGTACTGAAAATCAAATAATAAAAGTTAGGGGTTAATATGAAAGTTGGGTCAATTCATGGAAGGTTTCAGCCATTTCACAATGAACATTTAGATTACGCTCTAGCAGCATTAAAATCCTGTGATTTTCTTTGGATTGGCATTACCCAGTACGATATTGAAGAATTAAAAAAGTGTAATGACTCTCCAAACAGAAGTGTTCTGTCATCAAATCCACTTACCTATTTGGAAAGGATCAATATTATAAAAGACGCGTTACTAGACGCGAATATCGATAGATCCAAATTTGATTTTATTCCATTCCCTATTGATGAACCTGAAAAACTTTACCAGTTTATTGATATTAATACTGTCTGCTTTACGACAATTAGGGAATCGTGGAATAAAGCTAAAGTAGAGCGCTTGTCACAAGCGGGCTATAAAGTTGAAGTACTATGGGAGAATCTTGAAGATAAAGTGGTTTCATCTACTTTGATTCGGGAATCTTTGTTAAATGGTAATGGGTTATGGAAAAAAATGGTTCAACCTTCAACACAGCGACACATTAGCTCCCTTGATATAGCTAATCGACTTCAAGAATATCTTCGACAGGAATCATAAGCTCCACGTTGTTAAGTTAGAAAATAAAAAATGACACCCATCTTCTGAGTAACCCAAAGACGTATTTCTTAAAGGTACTAGTTTCAGAAAACCGGGCATGCATTTAATTGGCTTTAACATCAGTAATAAAGGACACCCATCTTCTAAGTAGCCAAAAACGTATTTCTCAAAGGTGAAATAACAGAGGACGCCCATCTTCTGAATGGCCTCGAAATAAATAATAAAGGACACCCATCTTCTGAGTGTTCGAAATACGTGTTTCTTGAAGGTGTCGTATCCAGCAAGCCGGGCATGCCTTTAATTGGCTTTAAGGGTTATTGCATTTCGGTGGGCGTTGAAGTGATGATTTTTGGCCGCGCGGGAATGTCAGTGGCCACTGAAGCGGATCATTTGATCGGTATGAGTGGCTTACGCGGCTTTTATCGGTGGGCCGACCATATGCCACCGCTAGTTGGACGGGCATAGGTTTACGGCTCTCCTGTGACTATTAACACTGAACTTTTTAAAAAATGAAAGCCTAATCACGCAACCCCCCCAACATCCTCCGGTTGATTATGAAACTTAGAAACATCGTGGTGTTAGGCATGCTGATGCTGCTTGGCGCTTGCAGCAGCATGCCCCTTGGCACCATGTTCAAGATGGTTAAGCTAAACCCGTTAGAATTGCAAAAATAAAGGACACCCATCTTCTGAGCAGCCATAAAGAGTAAGCTCGACGTGTCTTCTCGTCGCCATATCAATACGCTTTGGGTGAGGGGGACTTCACGCTGATACCGTGTTTTGTTGTTAAAAATGCAAATCCAAGGCGAGCGAGATTATCAGCGGGTGCCGAAGGTCTGTGAGTGTGGCGGTGCAGGGGGAGTTAAGCGGCTTTTATCGGTGGGCCGACCACGTGCCGTCGGTGATGGGCTTTGGCGTAGGCACTTTGAGCCTGTTTTTGGCCAATCACAGAGCCACGGGAAAGCTGGTGTTGGCCAAGGGCGATAAGGAAGCTGTCGGCATTGAGGCCTAAGCGTTCCAGAATGGCGGGCGTCTCTTGGCTAAAAAAATAAAAAAGGACACCCATCTTCTGAGTGACCCCAATACGTATTTCTTGAAGGTGTCGGATCCAGCAAGCCGGACATGCCATTAATTAGCTTTAAGGGTTATTGCATTTCGGTGGACGTTGAAGTGATGATTTTTGGCCGTGCGGGGACGTCAGTGGTCACTGAAGTGGGTCATTTGATCGGTATGAGGGCTTACGCGGCCTTTATTGGTGGGCCTACTACGTGTCGTCGGTGGTGGGCTTTGGCGTAGGCACTTTGGGCTTGCTTGTGGCCAATCACCGTGCCACGGGAAAGCTGGTGTTGGCCAAGGGCGATAAGGAAGCTGTCGGCATCGAGGCCTAAGCGCTCCAAAATGGCAGGCGTCTCTTGGCTGATAAAGCCGCGTTTGTCTTGGCGCTGTGCCCGACCAGTCCAATCCACCAGCGCCAGGTAGTCAGCCAATGCAAAGGGGATACCTTTGGGGCTGTCTTTAAACTGGGTGACAAAGGGCAGTAACGCGGGCTTAGTGTCGTCTTCAGTATTAAGCCTTGCCGACAGTGACACATCAGCAGAGGCCTCAGGGGTATCCACTATCTTGGCGCGAAGGGGGTTGAGGTCCACATAGGCCATGCAGGCCAGTAACCCTGCTTCATCCAAAATGGCTTGGGACTTAAAACGTGCCTCCCAAAACCGGCCTTTGCAATGGTCCTCTTCATTGGCCCTACGGGCAATATGCTCGTTCAAGCAACGCATAAACCAAGATAGGTCACACAAGCGCTGCCGCAGTTTGTCGATATGTAACCGCGCCACAGTGCGTTCAGCGTCACAGGTTAGCTTACCGGTTCGGTAGCGACTGACCAGCAGCGGTAGTGAGAACAACTGCTCCCATCGCGCCATAACAGCCTCATCGTCTAACGCGGCTGCGGCTTTCGCATCCACATGCACCACCAGATGGTAATGATTGGACATCACCGCATAGGCGCACAGCTCGATGGTAAAGACAGATTGCAACACCTTCAGCCGCTCCATCACCCAAGCCTTGCGGTGGCTGAAGTCCTGGCCGGTGAGCGTGTCTTTGCCACAGAGAAAGGCACGGCGAACGCAGCGACCAATGCAGTGGTAGTAGGGCGTGTCGTTCACCGACACCAGTTCAGAGCGCGGGCGGGTCATGGCCGGAGCCTTTATCTAGAGAAGGGTCTTACAAGGCTAGTTTTCAAAATGCGACTTCGCCATGATTGGATGGGTGTCCTTTTTTTTCGTTTTTTTCGGTTCTTTTTTTCGGTTCTCACTGAGAGTAAATGATTTATCAGATGGTCCGACTTCAAGATAAGAAGCCGGTCCAATCAGCAAAAGGAGCCGGCGCATTTTTGCGCAGCCGCTTGAGTGGGACTGATGCATTAGTCTTGTAAAATAACGAGTTGCAGTTATTCTGACCAGTGGTCTAATGAGTGAAAACGAGCCAGCTTCATAACTATTGTTAGCTATTCAAGGAAAAATGACAGTATGAATGGAACGGACCTTAAAAGTCTGCTTGTTGGTATTTTAGTATTTAACAAAGGACACCCATCTTCTGAGTAGCCATAAAGAGTAAGCTCGACGTGTCTTCTCGTCGCCATATCAATACGCTTTGGGTGAGGGGGACTTCACGCTGATACCGCGTTTTGCTGTTAAAAGTGCAGATTCAAGGCGAGCGAGATTGTCAGCGGGCGCTGAGGATGTATGAGCGTGCTGTGAGGGTATTAAGCGGCTTTTATCGGTGGGCCGACCACGTGTCGTCGGTGGTGGGCTTTGGCATAGGCGCTCTGGGCTTGCTTGTGGCCAATCACAGAGCCACGGGACAGCTGGTGTTGGCCAAGAGCGATAAGGAAGCTGTCGGCATCGAGGCCTAAGCGTTCCAGAATGGCGGGCGTCTCTTGGCTGATGAAACCGCGTTTGTCTTGGCGCTGTGCCCGACCAGTCCAATCCACCAGCGCCAGGTAGTCAGCCAATGCAAAGGGGATACCTTTGGGGCTGTCTTTAAACTGGGTGACAAAGGGCAGTAACGCGGGCTTAGTGTCGTCTTCAGTATTAAGCCTTGCCGACAGTGACACATCAGCAGAGGCCTCAGGGGTATCGACTATCTTGGCGCGAAGCGGGTTGAGGTCCACATAGGCCATACAA
>NZ_AMRI01000032.1 GCF_000299915.1 Gallaecimonas xiamenensis 3-C-1 | reverse complement strand
GAGCCCGGGGCCAGCCACTGGATGCTGTCGCTTTCCACGAAGGCGGCCTTGATGGGAGTGGCCAGAGGTTGTGAAAACACCAGCCCCACCGCCCAGCAAGGCTCCATACGCACCTTACGGGTCAGCATCGCCAGCCTGGGGCTGGCGCTGACCAGAGGCGCTGCCTGGGGGGCTGGTACTGTCACCAGCAGGCCGTCAAAAGGGCCATGGGCCTTGCCGTCCTGATCTTCAAGCCACCATTGTTCGTCCCTGTGGTGGCAGCTGCAGATGCTCACTTCAAAGCGTACATCCAGGCTGGATGCCAGATAGCGGGTGATGGCGCTCATATGGGGTTGGCCCACATAGCGCTGCACCACGTCCTGGGCATGGATGGGGCCTCTGCTGGAAATATGGTAGGGGGCAACCGGCCATTCAGCCGCTATGCCTTGGGCTGTCCAGTTACCCAGTTCGTCAATGAACCGGGGATGGCGGGCCGTAAAATACTGAGCACCGAGGTCGAAACTCCCCCACTGGCTGCGTCGACTTCCCATTCGACCGCCTGTGCCTTTGCTCTTTTCGAAAATAGTGGGGGCGTGTCCCTGTCCCTGCAAGATCCGGGCAGCGGTGATACCACTTAACCCGGCGCCGATGATGGCGATATGGCTCATATCAACCTCTTGACTGCCTGGGTGCTTGTTAAATCAGCATAACTCCCTTTGCGGGGGCTGTCAGGGCATCAGGCTTAAGAGGGTACTTAAACACAGTACTGGCGCACAGATCCGCAGCGCCAGTACCGGATTGAACAGCAAGCAGATCAGGGCTGACGCCAGGAAGCCATGGGCCAGCCAGCTATCGGAGTGATGGACAGGCCACCAGGCGAGGGCCACTAACGACAACAGGCCCAGGCGCACACCAGTAGGTAAAAGCATGAGAGGACTCCTTGTTAGTGATAATTATTATCACTTGTGGGTTCTCATGCCAAGTTAAAGGCGTCGGCTAATAGTTGCCGGGTAAAGAGGCTTCGAAGGTAAAACCCTTTGGGTTGAACTGAGACCTGGTTGCCGTCCTGGTCCAAGGCCAATACCTTGACGGCGCCGTGGGCGGCCTTGGGTCTTAATTGCAGGAACTGGCCCTTGTAGGCAGTGATCTCATGAAAACGCCCCAAGGCCAGGAGTTCGACCAGCTCTTCCCAGTCCTGGCGCAGGGCCTGTTCCTGTTCGAGGCTGGGACGCCACAAGAAAGGCGTGGCCACCACCCGTTCGGCGGGCGGCAGGCCGCGTTCGGCCAGTATGGGGATCCACAGCACGCAGCTGAGCTTATGGCGTACATGGCTGTTGTGCCATTGCACCCCTTGCCAGCCCTCCAGGGGAGCCACGGCCACAAAGGTGCTTTCCAGAGGCTTGCCGTGGCGGTCTACCGGCAGGGTTTTCAGCTCGACACCCAGGGAAGGGAAATCCGGCTCCGGCTTCGAGCCCGCCTCGGCCCCCAGCAGCATTTCCAGCAACATACCCATCCAGCCTTTTTCCCTTTTCAAGTCCTTGGGCACCCCTATGCCGGCGATGGGACCTAAGTCGGCCAGGCGGTAGCCGGCCAGGCTGTGGGCGCGCTGCATCAGGCTGTCGAGGTCGGCGGGTGGCTGGCTGTGGATCTGCGGTCTGTTCATGGCGGCATCTTACCCTGTTTGCCGTTGTTGGGCTGTACGATCTTTACCCATTGGATGGCGGCGCTGTTATGCACATGGCTCATGATCTCTTACTTAATGATCTATAAGGACTTATTGGTGATTCATTGGTTAAAGTGCCAGCTTGTTCAGGGACAATGGGCCTGCTATCCACATTTTCATGCACAAAAAACTGGGATAAGTCCCCATTCAAGACAGCTGTCACAGGTTGAGTGTGAAAAAAGTGGCCCACTTCTGTGGATTATTTGCCAGTGATTAACTACTGAGCGGTGAGAGTCATCCACAGAGGTGAAGCATCCAGATCGCAGGATCCTTAGTTGTCAATGGTCTGACGTCTTCGGCAGATGAACTTTAAATTAATTAAAAACATGGCCTTACGCTGTTTTGTTCGGTTCTGTTAAAGTTTGCGAAGAACCCTGGGTTGGATAACTTTGCAGAATTCACCAGAGTATTCACAGTGTTGTCCACAGAATTTGTGCATGGAATCCGGTTTGCCGTTGTGGATAATATCTTTGAGGATGCCATATGGGGAAACGGTTGCGTGTCCCCGCCGCTAATTCCTTTGCTGGTCAACCGCATCTGTGGAACAATCCAGGCAATAATGCTTTTTTTGAGGCTGGCATGATCGATAACGACGGTTTTCGTCCAAATGTCGGCATTGTGATTTGCAACCAGCAGGGCCAGGTCCTCTGGGCCCGAAGAAGGGGCCAACACTCCTGGCAATTTCCCCAGGGCGGTATCAACGACGGGGAATCGGCCGAACAGGCCATGTATCGTGAGCTCTGGGAGGAAGTGGGCCTGAAACGCAAGGATGTGAAGATCCTGACCGTTTCACGCCATTGGCTGCGTTATCGCCTGCCCAAGCGCATGGTCCGTAAGGAACAGGCGCCGGTATGTATTGGCCAAAAACAGAAGTGGTTCCTGTTGCAACTCACCGCGCCCGAATCAGCGGTTAACCTGGGGGCCACCGGCCATCCGGAGTTTGATGACTGGCGTTGGGTCAGTTACTGGTATCCGGTGCGCCAAGTGGTGTCCTTTAAGCGGGATGTCTATCGGCGGGTCATGAAGGAGTTCTCCTCCCTGGCCATGCCCTTTGGCCGGCAAGACAGGAAGAGGGCCTGAGCCTATGGGTGCTGAGACCTACACAGTCCCGGTACCTGCTCTTTTTTGCCGCTTGTGGCGGCGACCTTCCCTTGACTTGTGGCGACCGCCAAGGCATTCCTATTGCCAAGCCTTGCGGAGTTCCCGCCTATGCTGACGCAGCTCCAACGTATCGTCCAACAGGTCAACAGCGCCGGGTCACTGGACCAGGCGGTGGCTTGGCTGGTGGGGGCTATTTGCGAGCTGATGAACACCGAAGTGTGTTCCATTTACCTGGCCGACGCCGATGCCGGCCTGTTGCAATTGGTGGCTACCCAGGGCCTGACCCTGCCTCCTGGCACTGTTTGCACGCTCTCTTACCAAGAAGGGCTGGTGGGCTTGGTGGCATCCAAGGAAGAGCCCATCAACCTGGCCGATGCCCAGCATCATCCCGCCTTTAAACTCATAGAAGAACTCAATGAGGAAGTCTTCCAGTCTTTCCTTGGAGTGCCCATTATCTTTCGGCGGCGGGTGCTGGGGGTGTTGACTATCCAGCAGCGCGACGCCCGCATCTTCGACAGCGAGGAAGAGGCCTGTCTGGTGACCTTGGCCAACCAACTGGCACCGGCCCTGGCCAATGTGGAGGAACGCACCCGCCTGCTGCGAGCTCAGACCGGCTGGAAGCGCTCGGCCATGGGCCAAGCCGGGGCGCCGGGTATTGGTATGGGTACCTGCCTGGTCAAGATCCCCAGCCTTACCTTTGAAGATCTGGCAGAGGTGACCGAAGCCGACCAGGCCCTGGAACTCAAGCGCTTTGACGATGCCGTGGGCAGCACCCAGAAAACCTTGCGGGACCTGGCCAAGCGACTGGATCTGCCCAGCCAGACCCAAGGCATTTTCGAACTCTATGTGCAGCTGTTGGCGCCTGCCAGCCTTGGGGACCCGGTCAGGGCCTTGATCCGTAAAGGCTTGAGTGCCGAGTGGGCCCTTAAGGCGGTGATAGACGAAACCGTCGACAAGTTCAGTGCCATGGAAGACAGCTATCTCAGGGAGCGGGCCACTGATCTCAAAGACGTTGGCCTGCGCCTGCTCCAGGCCCTGTCGGCCAGCCAATTGACCAAGGCTCAGCCTGAGGGTGATCTTATTCTGGTGGCCGACGAAGTCAGTGCCACCATGATTGCCGAAGTGCCCAAGGAGCAGCTCAAGGGCATCGTGTCCCGGCGCGGCTCGGGCCACTCCCATGCCGCCATCCTGGCCCGCGCCCTTGGCATACCGGCGGTGCTGGGGGTCAGCTCGTTGCCCCTGTCGGCCTTGCCCGGTAGACGCATCATTATCGACGGCTATACCGGCCGCTGCTTTATCGATCCAGAACCGGCTTTGGAGCGGGAATACCAGCGGCTTATTCAGGAAGAAGCCAGTATTTCCAAAGACATACTGGAAAGCGCCAAGGGTCCGGCCCTGACCCTGGACGGCCAACGGATCAAACTCTATATCAATGCAGGTTTGTCGGCGGACACCGATGTGGCGGCAGGGCAGGGGGCAGATGGGGTTGGCCTGTACCGAACCGAAGTGCCCTTCATGTTGGCCAACCGATTTCCGGGGGAAGAAGAACAGTTCCGGCTTTACTCCCACGTTTTGTCCCGTTACCCAGGCTTGCCGGTGACGCTGCGCACCCTGGACGTGGGGGGCGATAAACCCCTGCCTTACCTGCCTATTAAAGAAGACAATCCTTTCCTGGGTTGGCGGGGGATCCGCATCACGTTGGACCAACCGGATATCTTCCTCATCCAGCTCAAGGCCATGCTCAGGGCCCATCAGCAGCAGGGCAATCTGCAGATCCTGCTGCCGATGATCTCCTCTATTTCGGAGGTGGATGAAGCCATACGGCTGCTGCGCCAGGCCCATTTCGAACTGTGCGACAGCCTGGGGGATTTTCCCTTGCCACAGGTGGGGGTGATGGTGGAAGTGCCGGCCGCTCTCTACCTGTTGCCGGCCCTGGCCGGGCGGGTGCAGTTTGTGTCGGTGGGCAGCAATGACCTGACCCAATATCTGTTGGCAGTAGATCGCAACAACCCCAGGGTAGCGGATCTCTTCTCACCCTTTCATCCTGCCGTGGTGCAGGCCCTGGCCCAGATCCAGCGCCAGTGCGGTGAGCTGGGCCTGCCGGTGTCGGTCTGTGGCGAGCTGGCCGGTGAAGTGATGGGCATTACCTTGCTGCTGGCCCTCGGGTATCGGCAGCTGTCCATGAACGCAAGCCAGGTGGCCCGTGCCAAACACCTGCTTAAGCGCCTGTCTTTGGGGGAATTAGACGACCTCAAGGCGGCCATACTCGACAGCAAGGACGCCGACGAACTTAGCTGGCAACTGCACCAACCCCTGAGCAGTGCCGGCTTTGGTCATTGGTTAAGGGCGGGGCGCTAAGGTACCATGGGCGTTTTGGGAAAAGGCTGGAGTTGCCGGTGCTGTTAGTTGTAGGGGTCTGCCTGGTGCTGGGTGCCTTGGCCGGTGTACTGTCTGGCCTGCTGGGCATAGGCGGCGGCCTCATTATAGTACCTACCCTGGCCTGGTTATTGCCGCAAATGGGGATAGAGCACCAGCTGGTGATGCCCATGGCCCTGGCCACTTCCCTTGCCACTATCTGCGTAACAGGTACATCCTCCGTTATGGCCCATCAGCGCCGCAGCTCAGTGCCCTGGCAACAGGCTCGCTGGCTGGTGATGGGGATGATCATCGGCGGCCTATTGGGTGCCCAGGTAGCGTCCTTGATGAGTGGCCTCTGGCTAAAACGCTTCTTTGCCGTCTTCCTGTTTTTTTCGGCCTGGCGCATGTTGATGCGCAAAGCCCAACCGCTACCAAGCGAACAGCTGCGCCTGTCCAACCCGGCTCTTGGGGGCATTAATGTCGGTGTTGGGGTTATCTCTTCCATGCTGGGCATAGGGGGCGGTACCTTGCTGGTCCCCCTGTTGACCTTTGCCGGCATGGCTCTTACCCAGGCGGTGGCTGCTGCGGCCACCTGCACTCTGGCGGTGGCGGTGGCCGGCTCCCTTTCTTATGCCATCAATGGTTTGCAACAGACGGGATTGCCGGACGGCAGTTTCGGCTACTTGTACCTACCGGCGCTGCTGGCCCTGCTCCCCGGGGCCTTCTTTATGGCGCCACTGGGTGTACGGTTGCTGCACAAGGTGCCGGCCCAGAAGATTAAACTCGGTTTTGCCGCCCTGCTGGTGCTGGTGGGACTGGAAATGTTGTTGAACTAGGACCTGTTATGTCGACACCCCTGCACTTCCCCGCCTTTGACCCTGTGATTTTTCATGTTGGGCCCCTGGCGGTGCGCTGGTACGGCTTGATGTACCTTATCGGCTTTTTTGCCGCCATGTACCTGGCCAACCGTCGCGCCGACAGGCCTAACTCCGGTTGGACCCGCCAGGAGGTCAGCGACCTGCTGTTCTACGGCTTCTTGGGGGTAGTGGTCGGCGGCCGCATCGGTTATGTGCTCTTCTACCATTTCGATCTTTTCCTGGACAATCCCCTCTACCTGTTCAGGGTCGACCAGGGGGGCATGTCCTTTCACGGCGGCCTGCTTGGGGTGATTGCCGCCATGGCTTACTTTGCCCGCAAGACCAAGCGGACTTTCCTGACCATAGGGGATTTTGTGGCTCCGCTGGTGCCCATCGGCCTCGGCATGGGCCGTCTGGGCAACTTTATCAACGGCGAACTTTGGGGCCGCCCCACCGATTTGCCTTGGGCCATGGTATTCCCCAGCGGCGGCCCTGTTGCCCGCCACCCCAGCCAGCTTTACGAAGCCCTCTTGGAAGGCTTGGTGCTGTTTTCTATCCTTTGGTGGTTCTCCGCCAAGCCTCGTGCCAGGGGGAGCATCTCCGGCCTGTTCCTGGTGCTCTATGGCTGCTTCCGTTCCCTGGTGGAGTTCGTTCGCGAGCCGGACCCGCAGTTGGGTGAGCTGGGGGGCTTTATCACCATGGGGCAGCTGCTGTCCCTGCCGATGATCCTCGGCGGCATAGCCCTTATCACCTGGAGCCTGAAGAAAGGAGCCAAGGCATGAAGGCCTACCTTGACCTGATGCAGCACCTGCTGGACAACGGCGCCGAGAAAAGCGACAGGACCGGTACCGGCACCCTGTCCGTCTTCGGGCATCAGATGCGTTTTAACCTGCAAGAAGGCTTCCCTCTGGTCACCACCAAGAAGTGCCACCTGCGCTCCATCATCCACGAGCTGCTGTGGTTCCTCAACGGCGACACCAATATCGGCTACCTCAAGGACAACGGCGTCTCCATTTGGGACGAATGGGCCGATGAGGAGGGGAACCTGGGGCCTGTGTATGGTGCCCAGTGGCGCAGCTGGCCTAGCGCCGACGGTCGCCATATAGACCAACTCAGCCAGGTATTGGAGCAGCTCAAGAGCAACCCAGATTCACGGCGCATCATAGTGTCGGCCTGGAATGTGGGGGAACTGGACAAGATGGCTCTGGCCCCCTGCCATGCCTTGTTTCAGTTCTACGTGGCTAACGGCAAGCTGTCCTGCCAGCTCTACCAGCGCAGCTGCGATGTGTTCCTTGGCCTGCCCTTCAACATTGCCAGTTATGCTCTGCTGACCCATATGGTGGCCCAGCAGGTGGGGCTGGAGGTTGGTGACTTTGTCTGGACAGGGGGGGACACCCACCTCTACAGCAACCACTTGGAGCAGGCCAGGTTGCAGCTCAGCCGCGAGCCCCGACCCTTGCCCACTCTCAAGATAGTGCGCAAGCCAGAGAGTCTCTTCGACTACCGCTTCGAAGACTTCGTGATCGAGGGTTACGACCCCCATCCTCATATCAAGGCCCCTGTGGCCATCTGAATAAAGCCGCCTCGTGCGGCTTTATTTTTCAGGCTATACTTCGGTTTAGGTTTATATTTCTGGCGAAAGAACGGGATTTTATCTAATTAATATCTCCCTTAGTCTGGGAATTCCTGTGCTTCGCCTCGAGGTGTGTCCTGAAAATGAAGGTATTTCTGAAGTCGCTGTTTACCCCCGACACCCGTGGGGGCACCCTGCTGATACTGGCGGCGGCCCTGGCCATGGCCTTGGCCAACTCACCTTGGGCCGGTTATTACCAGCAGTGGTTGGCTACTCCCTTGGTTGTGCAGGCCGGCCCCCTGGTAGTGGACAAACCCTGGCTGGCCTGGGTGAACGACGGCTTGATGGCCATCTTCTTCCTGCTCATTGGCCTTGAGGTCAAACACGAGCTGATCAGTGGTGCCCTGTCGAGCCCGAAAAAGGCGGTGTTGCCGGTTATCGCCGCCATCGGCGGCATGTTGGCCCCAGCCCTGGTGTTCCTGACCCTCAACTTTGACGATCCCATCAACCGCCAAGGCTGGGCCATTCCGGCCGCCACCGACATCGCCTTTGCGGTAGGTGTGTTGGCGCTGCTGGGCAAAAGGGTGCCACCGGCCCTGAAGATCTTCCTGTTGGCACTGGCCATCATCGACGACTTGGGCGTTATCATCATCATTGCCCTGTTCTATACCCATGAGCTCTCCACCCTCAGCTTGGCCATCGCCGGGGCTGCTACTGCGGTGTTGGTGCTGATGAACCTGCTCAATGTGCGCCGCTTGCTGCCTTACCTGCTGGTGGGGGCGGTGCTGTGGGTCAGCGTCCTCAAGTCCGGTGTGCATGCCACCCTGGCCGGTGTCTTGATTGGCTTTTTGATCCCCCAGAAGGTTGGCCACGACAAGCCGGCCCACCGCCTGGAAAACATGCTGTCTGACTACACGGCCATCTTGATATTGCCGCTCTTTGCCCTGGCCAATGCCGGCGTGTCCCTGCAGGGGCTGAGCCTTGACAGCCTGTTGGCGCCCTTACCCCTTGGCATCATGCTGGGCCTGTTCATCGGCAAGCCCTTGGGTGTCTACAGTGCCACCTGGCTGGCGGTGAAAGCCGGGGTTGCCAGCCTGCCGGAGCACACCAATTGGCGGCAGATCCTGGCCTTGTCTGTGTTGTGCGGTATCGGCTTTACCATGTCCATGTTCATTGCGTCACTGGCCTATCAACATGAGCACGTGATCTACGACACCTATTCACGACTGGGGATTTTGGCCGGCTCGACGGTGGCTGCCATTGTCGGTTACTGGTTGATGAAGCGAAGCCTTTCCCCCAACACCGAGGAGCCTGCGTCATGAAAGTCCTGCTGATACCGGCCATGTTGCTGGCCATGCCGGCCCTGGCCGAGCACAATACCCAGCCCTTGTCTCATTTTGACGAATTCTGCCTGGCCGATGGGCCAGAGCAGGAACGCTGCCGCGACTACCTGTTGGGGGTGGTGGATGGGGTCAAGATGCTCAACGACAACAAGGGTGCCGACGGTTCCGGCTACCTGGACAGGGTAAAAGCCCAACGTATTGGTGGTCGCCTTGACTATATGCGTAGCCGCCTTTGCGACAACAAGAACCCTGACAAGGACAAGCTGCTGGTGGAACTGCGCACCGAGATTGACCAGGCCGGCATCCAATCCGAACAGGATCTCCTCCACTACTTGAACAAGGCATTCAGTTGTCAGTGATATGGCCCATTTAAATTACAACCACCTCTATTACTTTTGGATGCTGGTCCGCAAAGGCTCTCTGGCGGCGGCTTCCGAGGCCCTTTGCGTCACCCCCCAAACCATTTCCGGCCAGCTCAAGCTGCTGGAAGGGCGCATGGGCCCCTTGCTGACCAAGCGCGGCCGGCGCCTGGACACCACCGAGCTGGGCCGGCTGGTCTTCCGTTATGCCGACCGCATGTTCAACCTGTCCTATGAGCTTATCGACATCCTGGACTACCAGCGCCACGAGTCGGTGCGCTTTGACGTGGGGGTGGCGGACGCCTTGTCCAAATGGGTGGTGGCCCAGCTGCTGAGGGTGGCCTCACCCCCGGACATGGAGGTGGCCTTGAGCTGCTTCGAATCCCGCCACGAACTGCTGTTGGATGAGCTGAAAAGCCACAAGTTGGACATGATAGTGTCGGACTGCCCCATAGACTCGGCGGCAGAGCCTGGCCTGCATTCCCGATCCATCGCCGATTACTCCCTGGCGTTTTTCTGCCGTGACCAGCTGACCCAGCCTTTCCCCGCCTGCTTGGAGGAAAGGCCGCTGCTGCTGCCCAGTCGCAAGACGGCGGTAGGGCGGGAGCTGAAAAGTTGGCTGGACGAGCAGGGCCTGAACCCTACCATAGGGGGGGAGTTTGACGACTCCGGCCTGATGCAGGCGTTCGGAGCCGTAGGGCGGGAGATCTTTGTGGCGCCAGCGGTCAACAACGAGCAGTTCGAGCAGCAGTTTGGGGTTTATTGCCTGGGCCAGGCCGATGCCATCAAGGAGCGCTACTACGTGATCTTTGCTGAGCGGATGATCCAGCATCCGGCGGTGGCCAGGCTTTGCAACCTGGAAACCGAGGCCCTGCGCTTCCACAGCTTCTTCGATCATTAAACTGTCAAAGGGCTTTGTTTAGATGGTGTCCAGGTTGCTACCTGGACACCATCTATGAGCCTCAGTCCCGCCCTGGCCCTTGCGCCCGAACTCATCCACCTGGACAACCTCCTTTCCCTGGCATCAATCACCCCGGACGATGCCGGTTGCCAGCGTTATCTGGCCGCCCAGCTGTCACGGCTCGGTTTTGCCATCCAGTGGTTGCCCTGCCAAGGGGTAAGCAATCTTATTGCCCGCCGCCCAGGCCAGCCCAGCCTGGCCTTTTCCGGTCACACCGACGTGGTGCCCGCTGGCCAGCATTGGCAGGTCAACCCCTTTGCCCTCACCGAAATGGGTGGCCAGCTTTATGGCCGGGGCATAGCCGATATGAAAGGGGGCATCGCCGCCTTCCTGGTGGCCCTGGAAAGGACCCTGGACGCTGGCGCCGAGCTGCCCGGGGTCATGGTGCTGCTCACTTCGGACGAAGAAGGGGAAGCGGAATTTGGCTCAAGGGTGATTGCCGAGCACCTGGCCGGCCAGGGTCAGCTGCCCCCTTGGATATTGGTGGGGGAGCCCACGGCCCGCCACCACAGCGGCGACACCCTGAGGGTAGGGCGGCGCGGCGCCATCTCCGGCACCCTCACCTTAAGTGGCAAGGCCGGCCATGTGGCCTATCTGCCGTCCGGGGCCAACCTGCTGCACCGGGCCCTGGCTCTGGGGGAGCGTATGGCCGCCCTGGAATGGGACCAAGGCGCCGCCGATTTCCCAGGTACCTCCCTGCACATCACCGGCCTTGAACACGGGGACTGGCTGGATAACGTTACCCCCAGTACCGTCAGCATCAAGTTCAACCTGCGCTATTCCCACCGCACCAACAGTGACGCCATCGACCAGTGCATCCGTGCCCTGGTACCGGCGGACCTCAGCTACCAACTGGGCTGGAGCCGGCCCTGCGAGCCCTACTTCAGCCAGTTTGCCGACCAGCAGCCCAATTTCCTGACCCGGGTGGAAAAGGCCGTCTTTGCCGGCCTTGGCCAGTTCCCGGTACTGTCCACCGCCGGTGGTACCTCGGATGGGCGCTTTTTCCGCGCCCAGGGGGCCGAAGTGATAGAGCTGGGATTGCCCAATGCCAGCATCCACCAGGCCAACGAGCGGGTGGAAAAGAGCGAATTTTTACGTCTTATCGAGATTTACCAAGCGCTGCTGGCCAGCCTCTAAAACAAAAAGGCCCCAGAAGGGGCCTTTTTGTCAGGGGTGCTCAGGCTTGTTGGGGTTGGTGGGCATCGATATAGCGGGCCCGCTTTTGCGGTTTGAGCTGCTCGACATCCACCAGTACCAGGCCGTCGACGCAGTCGCCAAAGTCCGGGTCCACCCCGAAGTCCAGGAAGCGCACCCCGCCCGGTTCACAGACCTCGGCATATTGCTTGTACAGGGTGGGTACGCTGACCCCCATGCTGGCCAGTTTGTCCTTGAGCAGCACGAAGTCGTGCTTGTAGTCGTCCCCCTTGAAGGTGGCGGTCAGGTCCGCCAAGGTGCTGGGGTCCAACTGGTAGGGGCTGCGGTGGCGGGTGCTCAGGCTTTCTTTACCAAAATAGAGACGGTAGAAGTAGACCATCAGATCCCGGGCTGCCGGCGGAAAATTGGCGGACAGGGACACGGGCCCGAACAGGTAACGGTATTGGGGGTTTTGGGCCAGGAAGGCCCCTATGCCCAGCCAAAGGTAGTCCAGGGCCCTTTTGCCCCAATAGGCAGGCTGCACGAAACTGCGGCCCAGCTCCAGGCCCTCGGCCAATATGGGGTCCATGTCCGGGCCGTAGTCGAACAGGGTCTGGCTGTAGAGGCCGCAGCGCCCCAGTTTGGCAGCATCGGCCAGGCGGTAGGCGCCGGCGATCTCCAGGCGCTTGGGGTCCCACAGCACCAGGTGCAGGTAATCCACATCGAAGCGGTCGGTGTCGCGGCGCCGCCCTGTGCCTTCCCCCACGGCCCTAAAGGCAATCTCCCTGAGCCGGCCTATTTCGCGCATCAAGGGGCAGTCGCTGGCGAAGTGATAGAGGAAGATCTGCATGCCGTCCGGGGTTTGTCCCAGACGCTGGCATTGCTCAAGTACCTCCATCAGGGCCTGGCGGTCTTCCCGCTGGGCGATGGCGGTCTCGGTTTTAAAGGGCAGTTTCTTGGGGGTGCCCAGGCGGTAGAGGTGCTTTTTAAACAGTTTGACCTGGGTGCGCATGGGCAGGGCCTGCACCCCTTCGAGCTGGCTCAGGGGGATAAGCTCCCCCACGTGGACCTGCAGCCGCTTGTGCTTTTGCTTGAACATCTCCTGGACCAGCAGAGTGGTGGCCAGGGGTTTGTAGAGCATGGAGGTGGAGTAGAAGATGGCGGAATTACGGGCCTCCAGGCGCAGGGGCAGCAAGGGCGCCTTACAGTGGCGGGCCAGGCGCAAAAAGCCGGCCCGCCAGCGAGTGTCCCTCACCCCTTGGGGGCGCAACCGTGACACTTCCCCTGCCGGGAAGATGATCACGGCACCATCCTGGTCCAGGTGGTCCTGAATAGCCAGGAACTGGCTCTTATGGGTGCTACCAATCATGTTGTTTACGGGGCAGAGCAGGGGGCGCAGGGGCTCGACTTCGCTCAGCAGGGCATTGGCTACCACTTTGACGTCTCGCCTAAATTCTCCCACCAATTTCAGCAGGGCCAGGCCGTCCAGGCTGCCGATGGGGTGGTTGGCGATGATGATCACCCGGCCGGTGGCGGGGATACGCTCCTTTTCCCGGTCGGCAACCCGATAACCGAAGTCGAAGTAGTCCAGTACGCCTTCGATAAAGTCCCAGCCCTTGATGTGGGGGTAGGCCTGGGCGAAGTCCTGGAAGTCTTTTTCATGGAGCAGTTGGCGTAGGACAGGGGTCAGGACTTTCTTGTAGGGCAGTTGCGGGAAGTGACGTTCCAGTACTTTTTCGACTGTGAACATGGCAAGCGTCTCTGTGGCTGATATGGGCATCAGCCTAGGGAGCCAATATGGCGATCCGCTAACAGTACGGTGACGCTTTTATGACCGGTTAAGCGGCTTTGACCAGGATCTTGTCCGGGGTTTGGGCCAGTACTTGGCGCTGTTCCGTCCAATGGATCAACTCCAGCTGACCTTGGGCGGTCTCGACGATAAAAGAGCAGGAGTCCACGAAGTCGCCGGTATTGAGATACAGAAGGCCATCCTGCTGCTCCATGGCCGGTTGGTGGATATGGCCCAGCACTATACCGTCACAGCCCTCGGCCTTGGCGGCGGTCAGGGCTGCCTGGCGGTAGCGGCCAATGGCGGCCTGGGCCTTGCCGATACGGCGCTTGATATAGCCAGCCAGGGACCAGTAAGGCAGGCCGAAGCGCCTGCGCAGTCCCTGGCAGCTGCGGTTCAGCCACATCAACAGGTCATAGCCCAGGTTGCCCACCAGGCTTTCGAACCGGCCCAGGCAAACGGCGGCGTCGAACTCGTCGCCGTGGGTCAGCAATAGGGTGCGGCCGTCTTTGAGATGGTGGCGGCCTCGGCGTTGTACCTCGATATTGGCCAGGCCCCGGCCGCAGAAGCGGCGCAGCGGCGCGTCATGGTTGCCGGGAATATAGAGTATGCGGGTACCTTGCTGGGCTAGGCGCTCCAGCTCCAGCAGCACCTGGGAGTGGCTGGCGGGCCAATGGCTGCGCCGGCTCATGGCCCAGAGGTCGATGACATCCCCCAGCAGGTAGAGGCGTTCGGCGCTCAGGCCTTGGAGCAGGTCCACCAGGTAGTCGGCCTGGCAGTCCTTGCTACCCAGGTGCAGATCGGACAGGAAAACGGCGCGGTGCGGCTGGGTCATGGTCTTCTCTCCGAACGGGTGTTCGGGTATTCAGGCTAGGTGGCCTGGATGACAGAGCCTTGACGTTCTTGTGACCCTTCATTGAAAAAGCCCGCGCGAGGCGGGCTTTTTCGGTTACTCGCCGAAGTTGCCTTCGGGGATGGGCCGCAGGGGCGCGTCGTTCTGGGCAGCCAGGTAGGCCATGGCCACCCAGGCAGCCACATTCTGGGCCAACTCGTCCGGCTTGATCTTGTTGAGAGTGTCGTCCGGGGTGTGGTGGTAATCGAAGTAGTAGGTGCCGTCCTGGCGCAGGCTCACCACGGGTACCCCCTGGGCCGGCAGCATGGACACGTCGGGGCCGCCACCGGCTTGATTGTTACCCAGATCCACCCCTATGGGCATCAGCACCTTGGCCAGGGCCTGGCGCAAGGGCTCTCCTTCGGGGCCGAAACGGGTGTCCAGGCGGTAGATGCGGCCGGCGCCGAAGTCGGACTCGGCGGCCAGCACGTGCTTGGCCAAGCTCTTACCTTGGTGCTGCTCGGCATAAGCGTAACCACCATAGAGGCCGATTTCCTCGGCGGCGTAGAAGATGACGCGGATGGTGCGCTTGGGCCTTTGGGGCAAGTCTTTGATGAGCTTGCCGGCGGCGGCGGCGATGGCTACCCCGGCACCGTCGTCAATGGCGCCTTGGCCTTCGTCCCAGGAGTCCAGGTGGCCGCTGATCACCACCACTTCGTCGGGTTTCTCGCTGCCGGTCACTTCGGCGATGACGTTATGGACAGTGGTATCGGGGCCCGGCTCGGCGCTCAGTTCCAGATGCAATCGAACCGGCTGACCGCGTTTGACCATGGCTTCGATAAGGTCGGCGTCTGGTACAGAAACGGCGGCGGCGGGAATGCGGGCAACCCCTTCTTGATAGCGCATCACGCCGGTGTGGGCGAAGCGGTGCGGGCTGGTGCCGACGGAGCGAATGAGCACTGCCTTGGCCCCCAGCTTGGCCGCTTCCACAGCGCCTTTGCTGCGGCCGGCGACTGTGGTGCCGTATTGGAAACCGTCCTGGGCGCGGACCATACGCTTGTTGATAAAGACGATTTTGCCTTTCACCGCCTTGGCATCGGCGGCCTTGAGATCGTCGATGCTGTCGAAGAAAGCCACCTCGGCGTTGATGCCATTTTCGTCAGTGCCCACAGAGCCGCCCAGGGCGCTGATCACCAGGTGCTGGCGATAGGGGGCTTCAATCTCGGCGTGGATGGTGCCTCGGGTCCAGGTGGGAATGGTGACGGCTTCGGTGTAGACCTTGTCAAAGCCTAAGCTTTTCAATTTGTTGATGGCCCAGGCTTCGGCTTTTTTATTGTTGTCTGAACCGGCCAGGCGTGGGCCTACCTCCACCACCAGGGATTCGACCAGATCATAGGCCTGACTGCTTTGCAGGGCTTGGTCCCTCAGCTTTGCGGCGGTTTGAATGTCTTGCTCTGACAGGGCCGCTGCCGCAGGCAGACTGGCGATCAGCAAGGAGGCAAGCAACTTACGCATCTTTATTCCCTATATAGTTCAGTCAAGCTTCAGCTAAATCGCGGTTAACTTAACACGCAGTCTCACTACCTTGTTGAAAAAACGACAGGTGGTGGACGTTTTGCGTTGGCTATTCAGAAAGGAGACGTTGTGATGACGTATTGCAGTGAGAGCTTAGTGGACCAGGCGACCCCTGCCGTTACCCTACTGAAAGCCATGGCCAACGAAAGGCGCTTGTGCATTCTCAAAAACCTTCAGGAAGGCGAATTGTCCGTGGGTGAGCTGAACGATAGGCTCAACCTCAGTCAATCTGCCCTTTCCCAACACCTCGCATGGTTGCGCAGGGATGGATTGGTTCGGACGCGCAAGGAAGCTCAGACCGTTTTCTACTCGTTGCAAAGTGATGAGGCAGAAAAGGTCATCGAACTGTTGGACAGGCTCTTCAGTCACTAACAAAGTGCCCAAAAATAAAAAACCGGCGAAAGCCGGTTTTTTTGTGCTCTGAAGCTGACCTTACAGGGCGTTGATCTGCGCGTTCAGGCGAGCCTTGTTACGGGCAGCAGCGTTCTTGTGGATCAGGCCTTTAACAGCCATGCGATCGATGATCGGCTGAGCGGTGTTGAAGGCTTCTTGAGCAACAGCTTTGTCGCCAGTAGCGATAGCGGCACGAACTTTCTTAACGAAGGTACGCAGCATGGAACGACGGCTGGCGTTGTGCTGACGACGCTTCTCTGCCTGGATCGCGCGCTTCTTCGCAGACTTGATGTTAGCCAAGGTCTAACTCCTAAAAATCGGTAGGTCCAATATTAAAAGGCCACGGAATATGCCCGTTTCGGGCGCCATTGTCAAACGGATCGCACAAATTTTGTGCCGCCGTCGACCGTTGGCATCCGTGGTCATACAGCGATAAGATGGCCCGCATTCTAGCAGAATTCCAGCCTTCGCCTACAGGCTTTTTCGTCAAAGGACGTCCCTTGAGCCGCAAACTCCTAAAAGCCAGTGCCCTGGTCAGCTTTATGACCTTGATCTCCCGTGTCCTGGGGCTGGTCCGCGATGTGGTCATCGCCAACCTTTTGGGGGCCGGTAATGCGGCCGACGTTTACTTCTTTGCCCAGAAGATCCCCAACTTCCTGCGCCGCCTTTTTGCCGAAGGAGCCTTCTCCCAAGCCTTTGTGCCGGTGCTGGCGGATGTGCAGCAAAACCAGGGCGAGGACGCCATGCGCCAATTGGTGGCCAGGGTATCGGGCACCTTGGGGCTCATTATTACCTTTGTGACTGTGCTGGGCATCATAGGCTCACCGGTAGTGACCATGCTGTTCGGTACCGGCTGGTTTGTGGCCTGGCTCAACGGCGAGGCGGACGGTGCCAAGTTTGAGCTGGCATCTTTGATGCTGAAGATCACCTTTCCTTATCTTTGGTTTATCAGCATCACTGCCCTGGCTGGCGCCGTGCTCAATACCCTGGGCCGTTTTGCGGTGGCCGCCTTTACGCCGGTGTTTTTGAACGTGGCCATCATCGCCTGCGCCATCTGGCTGTCGCCTCAGCTGGACCAGCCGGAGATTGGCCTGGCCTGGGGCGTGTTCCTCGGCGGCGTTATCCAACTGCTGTTCCAAATCCCCTTCATCTATAAGGCCGGTTTTTTGGTGCGGCCGCGCTGGGCCTGGGGTGATGCCGGTGTTGCCCGTATCCGTAAACTGATGATACCGGCCCTGTTCGGGGTGTCGGTCAGCCAGATTAACCTGCTGCTGGATACCTTTATTGCTTCCTGGCTGGTGGGGGGCTCTATTTCCTGGCTCTATTACGCCGACCGGTTACTGGAATTTCCCTTGGGGCTGTTCGGCATCGCCATTGCCACCGTTATATTGCCGACCCTGTCGCGGCGCCATGCCGGTAAGGAATCCGAGGCCTTTGCCCATACCATGGACTGGGGCGTGCGGATGGTACTGCTGCTGGGCATGCCCGCCGCCGCCGGCATGATGGTGCTGTCGGCGCCGCTGCTGATGGTGCTGTTTTTGCACGGCGCTTTCGATGTCAACGCCGCCCTTGGCGCCTCCCTGGCCCTGTGGGCCTACGGCTCTGGCCTGGTGGCCTTTATGATCATCAAGGTGCTGGCCCCGGGCTTTTATGCCAAACAGGACACCAAGACCCCGGTACGTATTGGAATCATCGCCATGGTGGCCAATATGGTGTTCAACATCGTCCTGGCCAGCCTGCTGGGGGAGCAGCTGGGCTATGTGGGCCTGGCGGCAGCCACCTCCATGTCGGCCTTCCTTAACGCCGGCCTGCTGGCTTTAGGGCTCTGGCGCCGCCATATTTACCGGCCGGGGCGTTTGACCTGGCTGACCCTTGGCCGCATTGCCCTGGCCACGGCGGCCATGGTGGCGGTGCTCTGGTACGCCAACCCCAGCGTGGCCGATTGGCAACAGCTGAGCCTGGCTCAGCGCCCGTTGTGGCTGGCCAGCCTTGTTGGTGCCGGTGTTTTGGCCTATGGCCTGTCACTGGTGATACTGGGCTTTAGGCCCCGGCACCTGAAAGCAGGCAGCCAGTTCTGAGCAGGACGGGTGATCCCCCGAGGCCTTCTGGGTATAATCGGGCGATTTCTCAGGCAAGCTGGCTGTATTCATGGAGCTTATTCGCGGACTCTATAATGTCCGACCCCACCACCACGGCTGTGTGCTGACCATCGGCAACTTCGATGGCGTACACCTGGGCCACCAGGCGGTATTGGGAAAACTCATTGAAAAAGCACGTGAATTGTCGCTGCCTGCGACAGTGATGCTGTTTGAGCCCCAGCCCCTGGAACTGTTCAAGGGCGCCGAGGCCCCGGCCCGGTTGTCACGCCTTCGCGACAAGCTCAGGGCCCTGGCGGACCTGGGTATGGACAGGGTCATAGTCGAGCCTTTTACCCCCCATTTTGCCAGCCTGGCGCCCCAGGCCTTTATCCAGCAGCAGCTGGTGGCAAGACTGGGGGTGAAATTCCTGGTGGTGGGTGACGATTTTCGTTTTGGCCACGGCCGCCAAGGGGACTTTGCCATGCTGCAAAGCGCCGGCGCCGAGCATGGCTTTACCGTCACCAATACCGACAGCTTTTGTCTGGTGGACGACAGGGTGTCCAGCACCCGTATCCGTGAAGCCTTAAAAGATGACCGCCTGGCCGATGCCGAAGCCATGCTGGGCCGTCCTTACAGCATCAGCGGTCGCGTCCACCACGGCGCCAAAATGGGCAGGACCCTGGGGTTTCCCACTGTCAACCTGCCCTTGAAACGAAAAGTCAGCCCCGTTAACGGGGTCTTTGCCGTCGACGTGCTGGGGGCCGATGACGCCGCCTGGCCGGGGATCGCCAATATTGGCGTCAAACCCACCGTTAATGGCAAAGTACCCACTTTGGAAGTCCACCTGCTGGATTTCGACGGCGACCTCTATGGTTGCCAACTGCAAGTGGTGTTAAGAAAGAAGCTGCGCGACGAACAGCGCTTTGAATCCCTGGACGCCCTGCGCGCCCAGATCGAGCAGGACGAGCAGGCCGCCCGTGCCTTTTTTGCCCATCGTAAGCAATCTCTTGAGTGAACCCGACCATGCGTGACTACAAAGCCACCCTTAACTTGCCGGAAACGGCCTTCCCCATGCGCGGCAACCTTGCCCAGCGCGAGCCCGAAATGCTGAAAAACTGGGAGGCTGCCGACATTTATGGGGAGATTCGCAAGGCGCGCGCCGGCCGGGACCAGTTTATCCTGCACGACGGCCCTCCCTACGCCAACGGTGACATCCACCTGGGCCACGCCGTCAACAAGATCCTCAAGGACTTTATCGTCAAGTCCAAGACCCTGGCCGGCTTCGACGCCCCCTATGTGCCGGGTTGGGACTGCCACGGCCTGCCCATCGAGCACAAGATTGAAACCCTGCACGGCAAACAGCTGGGCGGTGAGAAAACCCGCGAGCTGTCCCGCGCCTACGCTGCCGAACAGGTCGCCGGCCAGAAGGAAGGCTTCAAGCGCCTGGGGGTCTTCGGTGAGTGGGACAATCCCTACCTGACCATGAACTTTGCCAACGAAGCCGGGGAAATTCGCGCCCTGGCCAAGATGGTCGAGGCCGGTTTCGTGTTCAAGGGCCTCAAGCCGGTCAACTGGTGCTTCGACTGTGGTTCAGCCCTGGCCGAAGCCGAGGTGGAATACCAGGACAAGAAATCCGACGCCATCGACGTCGCCTTCGTCGCCGACGACAACGCCAAGCTGGCCGCCGCCTTTGGCCTGGACAGCCTGCCTAAGCCGGCGGCCGTGGTTATCTGGACCACCACTCCCTGGACCATCCCGGCCAACCAGGCCCTGAATGTACACCCCGAGCACCAATACGCCCTGGTGGACACCGGTGAGCGTATCCTGCTGCTGGCTGCGGAATTGGTGGAAAGCTGCCTCAAGCGCTTTGGCCTGGAAGGCACCGTTATCGCCACTACCGAAGGTGAAAAGCTCGACCATATCGCCTTCCGCCACCCCCTGTATGGCACCGCCGACTTCTTCTGCCGCCTGTCTCCCATCTTCCTGGCCGACTACGTGGAAATGGACGCCGGTACCGGTATCGTCCACTCGGCCCCGGCCTACGGTGAGGACGACTTCCACAGCTGCAAGCGCCAGGGCATGACCAACGACGACATCCTCAGCCCGGTACAGGGCGACGGCGTCTACGTGGACGACCTGCCGTTCTTCGGCGGCCTGAAGATCTGGGACGCCAACCCCAAGATCGTCGAAAAACTCAAGGAAGCCGGCAACCTGCTGGACCACAAGCGCATCCAGCACAGCTACATGCACTGCTGGCGTCACAAGAGCCCCGTTATCTACCGCGCCACCGCCCAGTGGTTTGTGGGCATGGATATCGAAGGCAAGGACGGCAAGACGCTGCGTGACACCGCCCTGGCGGCCATCGAAGACACCCAGTTTGTCCCGGCCTGGGGCAAGCCGCGCCTGCACAACATGATTGCCGGCCGTCCCGACTGGTGTATCTCCCGCCAGCGTAACTGGGGTGTGCCCATTCCCTTCTTCCTGCACAAAGCCACCGGCGAGCTGCACCCCAACACCCTTGAGCTGATGGAAGCCGTCGCCAAGTTGGTGGAAGAGCGGGGCATCGATGCCTGGTTCCAGCTGGACCCGGCCACCCTGCTGGGCAGCGAAGCGGACCAGTACGAGAAGATCTCCGACACCCTGGACGTGTGGTTTGACTCCGGCACCACCCACTGGCACGTGCTGCGCGGCTCCCACCCTCTGGGCCATAAGAGCGGCCCCATTGCCGATCTGTACCTGGAAGGCTCCGACCAGCACCGTGGCTGGTTCCACTCTTCCTTGCTGACCGGCAGCGCCATCGACGGCCATGCCCCATACAGGGCCTTGCTGACCCACGGTTTCACCGTCGATGCCCAAGGACGCAAGATGTCCAAGTCCCTGGGTAACGTGGTTGCGCCCCAGAAGGTGATGAACTCCCTGGGCGCCGACATCCTGCGCCTGTGGGTGGCTTCCACCAACTACACCGCCGAGATGACCGTCTCCGACGAAATTCTCAAGCGCGCCGCCGACGCCTATCGCCGCATCCGCAACACCGGCCGCTTCCTGCTGGCCAACATGAGCGGTTTCAACCCGGACACCGACCTGGTGGCCCTGGACGACATGGTGGCCCTGGACCGCTGGATGGTCAGCCGCGCCGCCAAGCTGCAACAGGAAATCACCCAGGCCTACAGCGACTACCAGTTCCACCTGGTCTACCAGAAGCTGATGCATTTCTGCTCCATCGAACTGGGCAGCTTCTATCTGGATGTCATCAAGGACCGCCAGTACACCGCCAAGAACGATTCCAACGCCCGCCGCAGCTGCCAAAGCGCCCTGTACCTCATCTGTGAGGCCCTGGTGCGCTGGATGGCGCCGGTACTGAGCTTTACCGCCCAGGAGATCTGGGAAGCCATGCCCGGCAAGCGCGGCCAGTTTGTGTTCACCGCCGAGTGGTTTGACGGCCTGGCCCAACTGGATGACGTGGCCGAGTTGGGGGATGAGTTCTGGCTGGAACTGCTGACCGTCCGTGATGAAGTGAACAAGGCCCTGGAACTGGCCCGCAAAGACGGCCTGATCGGTGCCCCCCTGGATGCCAGCGTCACCCTTTATTGCAGTGACGAACTCAAGGCCCGTCTGGCCAGCCTGGGTGACGAGCTGCGCTTTGCGCTGCTGACCTCGGCGGCCAAGCTGGAGGCGGGCAGCAACGATGCGGCCTGGCAGAGCACCGAACTCAAGGGCTTTGCGGTGCTGGTGGAAAAGGCCGAAGGCCACAAGTGTGACCGTTGCTGGCACCATCGCTTGGATGTGGGCCAGAACAGCGAGCACCCCAGCATCTGTATCCGCTGCGTGACCAACGTCGACGGCCAAGGTGAGGAGCGCCTGTTCGTATGATGTCTTCAGGTCTTCGCTGGCTATGGTTGACGGTGGTGGTGATCGCCGTCGACCTGGCCACCAAATATGCGGTACTGGGCGCCTTTCGTCTTTACGACAGCAAGGTGATCACCGGCTTTTTCAACCTGACCTACGTGCGTAACTACGGCGCCGCCTTCTCCTTTCTGAGCGACGCAGGCGGCTGGCAGCGCTGGTTTTTCACCATCCTGGCGGTGGTGGTGTGCGCGGCCCTGCTGGTGTGGATGCGCCGCCTGCCGGCGACCGACAAGCTGCAAGGGGGCGGTAGCGCCCTTATCATCGGCGGCGCCCTTGGCAACCTCTACGACCGTATGATGCACGGTTATGTGGTGGATTTTCTGGACTTCCACCTGGGCCAATGGAGCTGGCCTGCCTTCAACGTGGCGGACTCCGCCATCTGTGTCGGTGCCCTGATGCTGGTGCTGGCCTCTTTTCGCAGTGAAGACAAGGCAAAATGAGCAACCCTATCGGTCAACAAAGTGAAGTGATCATGCACTTCACCATCAAACTCAGCGACGGCAGCGCCGCCGACAGCACCAAGGTCAACGGCAAGCCGGCCAAGTTCCGCATGGGCGACGGCAGCCTGACCGAGAACTTCGAGAAATGCCTGCTGGGCCTGACGCCCGGTGAGCAAAAGAGTTTCGTGCTGGAACCCAAAGACGCCTTCGGCGAACCCAACCCCGACAACATCTACCATGTAGACAGGGCCAAGTTTGCCGACGAGGTGCCGGAAGAAGGTGCCGTGATGCTGTTCGAACAGCCCAACGGCGCAGAGATCCCCGGCATCATCCGCGCCGTGGCCGGTGATTCGGTCACCGTCGATTTCAACCACCCCCTGGCAGGCCAGACCCTGACCTTCGAGGTGGAAGTCCTGGAGGTAAATCCCTGATGCAAGTGCTCCTCGCCAACCCCCGTGGCTTTTGCGCCGGTGTGGACCGGGCCATCAGCATAGTCGAGCGGGCCCTGGAACTGTTCGGTGCCCCCATCTATGTTCGCCATGAAGTGGTGCATAACAAGTATGTGGTGGGGAGCCTGCGGGATCGCGGCGCCGTGTTCGTGGACGAACTCAGTGAAGTGCCGGACGACGCCATCGTCATCTTCAGCGCCCACGGGGTATCCCAGGCGGTGCGCAACGAAGCAAAAGACCGTGGCTTACGGGTGTTCGACGCCACCTGCCCCTTGGTGACCAAGGTACATATGGAAGTGGCCCGTGCCTCCAAGAAGGGCATGGAGACCATCCTTATCGGCCATGCCGGCCACCCGGAAGTGGAAGGCACCATGGGTCAATACCATAGCCCCCAAGGGGGTATCTACCTGGTGGAATCCCCGGCCGATGTAGCCAAGCTGGAGGTCAAGGACGCCGCCAACCTGTGCTTTGTCACCCAAACCACACTGTCGGTGGACGACACCTCCGATGTCATCGACGCCCTGCGCGCCCGTTGGCCGGAAATCGAAGGGCCCCGTAAAGACGACATCTGCTACGCCACCCAGAACCGTCAAGACGCAGTGCGTGCCCTGGCCCACCAGGCCAAGGTGGTGTTGGTGGTGGGTGCCAAGAACTCCTCCAACTCCAACCGTTTGCGGGAACTGGCCGAAAAGGTGGGTGCCTGTGCTTATCTTATCGATACTGCCGATGACATAGAGCAAAGCTGGTTGGAAGGGGCTGAAGCCGTGGGGGTGACAGCGGGCGCTTCGGCACCGGAGATCCTGGTGCAGCAGGTGATCAGCAAGCTCAAAGGCTGGGGGGGCACCGATGTGGTGGAAACCCAAGGCAGGGAAGAGAACATCGTCTTTGCGGTGCCAGCAGAGCTGCGCTGAACTAGGCATTATAACAATTTGATTAAAAAATGTCGCCTAAATGGCGACATTTTTTTGCCTGAGTGTTAAAGCGCTGGTAAATTAGCCACCACTAGAAAACAACAAAACTTGCTTGCCGGGAGAAAGACAGTGTTTGAGGGAACCTGTCGTCGAAACTCCAGGGGCTTTTCGTTATTGGAAGTGCTGGTGGCACTGGTGGTATTGAGCTTCGGCATCTTGGGTGCCGTGGCCATGCAACTGGCGGCCAAACGCGGCAGTTTCGGAGCCCTGGAACGCACCCAGGCCATGAGCCTGGCCAACGACTACATAGAGCGGGCGCGCAGCAACCCGCTTACCATCGCTTCTTATGCCGGCACCATGGGTTATGGCCAAACAGTGGCCGTGGCCAGCAAGTGTGCCCGCGCCGCCGTCTGTGACAGCGCCGCCCTTGCGGCCTGGGACAAATACCAATGGCATCAGGAACTGCAGGGCATACGCACCAAAGAGGGCAATGCCAGCATACCGCTGTTGCAAAACGCCGTTGGCTGCGTGTCCGTGGCCAACAACCTGATGACGGTGACCTTGTCCTGGGAGGGCATTCAGGCCACCTCAGACGGGGCCATAGACGGTAACTGCGGCACGGCGTCAACCCGTCGGCGCCAGTTGCAGGTTAAGAGCGTGGTGTGGTGATGAGCAAAGAGCGCGGCTTTTCTCTTATTGAATTGATGGTAGCCATGACCCTGGGGTTGGTGATGGCAGCGGCCATTTCGGCGGTGTTCGTGGCCTCCAAGCGGGGCGTGCGCTCCACCGAGCAGGTGGGGGAACTGCAGGAGAACGCCAGTTTTGCCCTGCGGCTTATCGGTGAGGACCTGCGCCAGGCCAACCACCTGGGGCCCATGACCGGTACCCCCTTGGTGGTGGGGCTCAACACCGAATTGAGTGGGGTTGTGGTGGGCTCAGACTGCCTGGGGGGTGGTGTTAACAACGGCACCCTGCCCAGAGACACGGCGCCGGCTGGAAGTTTCCAAATGCTTTGGGGCGGCATAGCCGCTGACGGTGTCATGGGCTGCCTTTCCGGCGCCGTGGCCGGTACCGACATCCTGCAAATCAAGCGCCTGGCTGGCCCCATGGCCACCGCAGCTACCTGGCGCAGCGATCGTCTCTATATGCTGGCCAACCCCAACAGGGCCCGCTTTTGGCCCGGCACCACAGCCGGCCAGTTCCCCCCGCCGATCAACAATGGTGAATATTGGCCCTACCTGCACCACGTCTACTACATCGCCAACGAGACCAGGGGCAGTCTCACCGTACCTGTGCTCAAGCGCAGATTTTTGACAATTGATGCCACGGGCCCGCACATGGCGGACGAGGCGCTGGTTGAGGGGATAGAGCGTTTTCATGTCATGTATGGGATCGATACCGATCAAGATGCCATGGCGAATTTTTACGCAAGTGCCGACGCTATAGCCGATGCGGACTGGATAGGGACGGCCGGGCAGAAAGTGGTGTCGGCGCGCCTCTACATACTGGCGCGCACCCTGACAGCGGATCGGGATTTTGACGGCAATTTCAGCTATCAGCTGGGCGATCAGGCGGCCTATGCCCCCAACGATCATTTCCGTCGCCTCCTGCTGCAGACCACCATCACCCTGCCCAATCCCCAATATCAACAGATCAGTCTTTAGAGGTTCTGACGATGAAGCGTAACCAAGGCGGCCTGGTGCTCTTTGTGGCCCTGATCTTTTTGCTGATCATCACCATTCTCGGTGTGGCCCTGCTGACCAACAGCTCCATGGACGTAAAGATGGCGGGGGCGGCCAGCGATAGGACCGAAGCCCTACAAACGGCCAATGGCGTGTTGGACGATGTGATCATGAATGCCGGTACCTCCGAGGCCTTCCTCAAGAGCACCGGCGATTACAACAATGGCTTGGCCGTCAACACTGGCCTGACCGACGAAGGGGGTAATGCCCGTCAGGCGGTGGTGCATTTTGACGTGGAGGCCAGCTGCCCACGCAGCGAGAACGGCACCGGCACCGACACCTTCGTATGCCGCCATTTTCACGATGTATCAGAAGTGACCTTCGGGCGGCGCAACCTGGGCCGGCTGGAGGTGACCAACGGCGTTTCCCAACCGCTGATCGCGCCGACAGGAAGCTAAGACAATGAAAAAAATTACCTTGCTTGCCGCTATGCTGTTGCCGCTGTTGGCTATTCCGCCGGCACCGGCGGAAGATATCGACCTCTACGTGCTGCGTAACGGTGGCAATACCAGTTACCGTCCGCAATTGCTGATCATCTTCGATAACTCTGGGTCCATGAACACCCAGCTGGAAAGCGCCTTCGACCGTTACGACCCTTCTACCACCTACGCACCGGTGGATGCGGCGCACCAGTACCAGGACGACATCATCTATTACGTCCCCAATAGCGAGCTGCCGGACGGCATGACGGCGCCGCCCCTGACCGATTTCGAAGACAAGAAGCGCCGCTTCAACAAGGTGGAAAACGGCTGCGCCGCCAGTTGGACTCCTTTGGACAACGAAGGGCGCTATACCGGTGTGGTCAAGTACGTGAAGTACCAAGGCTGGTCGGGGCAATGGTTGGCCTTGCCCAACAACTCGGGGCTGGGCAACAAGCCCATCATCGACTGTCTTGACGACTTCATGAACCAGGATAATCGCAACGCCCCCGACTATAGCGACGGCTGGCCGGCGAAAAACCCGTCCAAGTCCGCCGACCCCTACACCACCAACTTTTATTTCTATGGCCGCAATGTCTACGGCAACAGTGATTTCTGGAACTTCTACGACAACAGGAACGGCTTTACCCTTTTTACCGCCAACTACCTGCGCTATCTGGCACAGATTGACGCCGGTTGGCTGTCCGGGCCCAAGTCACGACTGGAAGTGGCCAAGGAAGCGGTGACTGATCTTATCAACACCGCTCCCGGCGTGGATTACGGCCTGGCCGTGTTCAACTACAACACCAGATCAGACAGCACCACCGACAGTGACTCAGGTGGCCGTATCATCGAGAAGTTGGAGCGCCGTGACGATCTGAGCACTTTTGTCAGCACCATCAACAACCTCAATGGTGAGACCAATACCCCCCTTTGTGAAACCATGTATGAGGCCAAGCGTTACCTGTCTGGTGATGCGGTGCGGTTTGGCTATGAAAACGATCAGGGGCTCAATCCTGGGCGGGATCGCTCGGCCGATCAGAACGGTTACTACCTGTCTCCCTTCAGCAAGTGCCAGGACAAGCTCTATGTGGTGATGATCACCGACGGTCAGCCGACCATGGACCACAGGGCCGATGCCAGCATCAACTTGCTGCCCGGTATCGGCAGTTCCTTCCGTTATAACGTCAATGACCGTAATACTGACACCACCATGCTGCCGGCTCTGGCCGAGTGGATGCACAATAACGATCTAAACAGCAGCCTGGCCGGTAAACAGACCATCGATTTTTACACCATCGGCTTCGCCCTGGACGAAGATGACGATGCCGAACCTATCCTGGAAAAGGCTGCCGAGCTGGGCGGTGGGGAGTATTTCTCGGCCAAGAAGGCTTCTGATCTGGTTGGCGCCCTTAACAAGGTACTGGCCAAGGTTTCCAGCAAAACATCCGCTTTTACCTCACCGTCCATCGCTGCCAACAACTTCGACCGGACCCGTTCCCTCGACTCCATCTACTACGCCATGTTCCTGCCGTCGGCAGGGCCCAGGTGGCTGGGTAATATCAAGAAGCTGAAGGTGACCGAGTACGACGATATCGTCGATGTGAACGACTTGTCCGCCATCACCGAGTCGGGTGACATTGACGAGAGTGCCCGAACCTTCTGGAGTTCAGTCAAAGACGGTAACGACACCCGTGCCGGTGGGGTTAATCAGCATCTGGTGGCCCTTGCCAACAGCAATAGCGGCCGCAAGCTGCTGACCAACACCCCAGGGGGCTTGGAAAGCCTGACCAAGAGTGCCTTGTTGAAGAACGCAGCCAGTGAGGACGATCTGGCCAGCATACTGGATACCCCCAAGGACGAGATCGTCAACACCATAGACTGGCTCTACGGCAAGGATGTGGATAATGACGATGGCAAGGACGACACCCTGATAAGGGCCGAACTGATGGGTGATCCGCTGCACTCCAAGCCCCTTGCCATCAACTATGGCACCGGTGGTGCGGCAGACGTGCGCCTGTTGGTGGGTACCAACCAGGGGGCCCTGCACATGTTCCAGGACCAAGGCGACAGCGTCAGTGAAAACTGGGCCTTCTTCCCTTTCCAGGAGCTGCCCAAGGCTTACAAGATCCGCCAAAACCTGGAGTCGACCGGCAAGATCTACTCCATGGACGCCTCCCCCGTGGCCTACATCTACGACAAGGATGACGATGGCGTGGTGGAGCCTGCCGACGGTGACAAGGTCTGGACTTTCATTGGCCAACGCCGTGGCGGCCGGGCCTACTATGGCCTAGATGTCAGCAACCCCGGCATACCACGCCTGATGTGGCGTATCGACAACAACGTCGCCGGCCTGGGTGAGCTGGGCCAAACCTGGTCTACTCCCGTCATTGGCAAGGTGCCGGGTCATAATGGGCCGGTGTTGATCTTCGGGGCTGGCTACGATGACGCTACCGACGACGCTGCTGCCAGTTCGGCGACCATGGGCAGGGGCATATTCATCGTCGACGCCGCTACCGGTGCCCTGGTTTGGAGTGCGACCCCGGCTGAAACCACAGGCACCAACCTGCAGGTCGGATTCAGCTCCTCCTTCCCCAATAAAATAGGGACCATGGATAGCGACAGGGACGGTGTCATCGACCGCCTTTACGCCAGTGATACCGCCGGTAACGTCTGGCGTGTTGACCTGCCTTCCGACGCACCTTTTGGTACGGCTCCCTGGACTGTCAGCCAGTTTGCCAGCCTGGGTGGCGCCGATACCAATGACAGACGCTTTTTCTCGGCCCCCACCCTGGTCCAAACCCAGTACACCCAGACGGTGACAGTGACGGTCACCCTGCCTGACGGTTCGACCGAGCAGCAGATAACAACCCAGCAGTTGCCTTTCGATGCCGTGTTGATTGGTTCTGGGGAGCGCCCCAACCCGCTGGATACGGACGTGGCCGATAAGTTGTTTATGCTCCGTGACACCCAGATAGTGACCCGCTCGGCAACCGACGAGAACACCGAAGCGGCCATTACCCTGGCCAACCTTTACAACATGAGCGGCCAGCCTTTCACCGACAGCCTGAGTGACAGTGAGCGACAAGCCCAGGAGCTGGCCCTGGGCTCAGCCAGGGGCTGGTTCTTTAACCTGACCCATAACGGCGAGAAGGCCCTGGCAGCGCCCCTGGTCATAGACGGCGTAGCCTATTTCACCACCTTTACGCCCCCCGGCGAGCCGCCGGCCAACTCTGACAGCTGCCTGATCCCGGGTATGGGCCGGCTTTATGCCCTCAACCTGCACAGAGGGTTTAATGCCTATAGCTGGGGTGTCGTGGAGATACCCGGCAAACTGCCGGATACCCCAGTGGTCCACGCCGGTGTCGATGAAGACGGCAATAGTGTCATCCGCATCATAGGTATTGGCCGGGTGGACAGCGGTGGCGGTGAAACCAAGCCGACCTTGCCCATAGATGTGTCCATGCAGGCTGACAGGATCTATTACTACGTGAGTGAAAAATGAGGCAGCAAACCGGTTTTACCCTGATCGAACTGATGATAACGGTGGCGGTGGTGGCCATTATTGGGGCCATTGCCTACCCCTCCTATACGGCCTATATCGCCAAATCCAACAGGGCGGAGGCCCAGGCGGAACTGATGCGGCTGGCCAACCTGCAGGAGCAGTACCGGATCGATCACCGGACCTACACTGCCAACCTGGGTTTGGTGGGGGGCAGTGCTGCCAGTTACAGCATCGCCAAGGGGAGTTTTACCATTGCCGCATCGGCGGCCAGGGACACCCTGACCCTCACCGCTACTGCGTCGTCAGGGCAGGTGGGTAAAGATCCGGACTGTGCTGTGTTGACCCTCAACCAAAGCGGCCAGAAGTCGGCCACCAATGCGAGTAACGGGAGTTCCAATGTCTGCTGGTAAATGGAGCTTGGCCTTGCTGCCTTTGCTGATCAGTACCGCCACCCTGGCGGCGCAGAAAGTGGAGTACAAATGCCATCTGACCCTGGAGAAAGGGAAGGACTACATCGGGCATTTCGTGGTGAGCCCCGACAAAGCCAAGGCGCTGGTTTATTCCCTGCCTTATACCAAGTTGCGGATGGCCGGTTCACCCACCATAAACCAGGTGCATGAGTGCGTACCGGCCAATGCCGACTTCAAGAGCCGCAAGGCTCAGAAGCTGGAGCGCGAGCAACCCCGTTAGTTGCAGTTGATGGCGTTGCCGTTCCTGTCGTCGCGCACGCCATTGCCGTCCAAATCTTCCGCCACCCTGCTGCGCCCCGAAGGGTCCACTACCACTCCGTGGTAAAGGCTGGCGTCGCTCCCTTCACAGATCTCTATGGTGCCAGCGGTGGAAGCCAGTATGCCGTCGGCCGCGAAGCTTATTCGCAATTGCCCGAAGATGCGGCTGTTGCTGGTGGCTTCAACCCTTTGCAGTACTTCTTCGCCATTATCCAACTCGCCGCTGCCGTTGCTGTCCACGAAGCTGCTGATCTCCCCGGCCCAGTTATTGGCGCACTTACCACCCACCAGGGGGCAGACCACCACCGGCATCTGGTAGTTAAGGGCATGGTGGCGGGAGGTGACCAACAGCGACTGCAGCTCACTGGCCTCAGCTCCCAATTGGTTGTCCCTAAAAAACCGGCTCAGCGACGGGTAGCTGATTGTCACCAATATGCCGGCGACCATCAATGTCACCAGCAGCTCTACAAGCGTGAATCCTCTTTCCCTCATGGGTGCCTCTGTTTATTGGAATGTGGCAACGCCATGTTAACAAAAGCGGCGGCTTTTCCTCAGTTTTTCCAGCAGCTTGCCGGGGTTTTATTGTCGTTGTGATCCAGGGTGAGGGTGGTGCAACCCGTGTCGTTGCTTTGGCTGCCCTTGGCGACGGCCTGCAGGGTGTAGCTGCTGGCGGTGATGTTGGAGATGGAATAGGTGTAATGATCGCTGGTCAGTCCGCCCAGTTGGGCCAGGGTGGCAAAGCTGTTGTTTTTTACCCTGTAGGTCTCCTGGGCCAACTGCAGTTTTGCCAGCTCGCCCTGGGCATTCGTCCTGTTGGCTTCCAGCACGTAGCGCTGGTAACTGGGGTAGGCAATGCCCGCCAAAATGGCCAGGATCGCGATGACGATCATCAGTTCCAGCAGGGTCACGCCTAGCATCCGTTTCATCAGTTGCACCTTATAGGCTCGACTATACTCAGTGAAAAAACTATAGGTCACAACCGGGAGATAAGCGGTGACAAGCGCTTCAAAACAACCGGGATTTACCTTGCTTGAGTTGATGATCACCCTGGCCTTGGTCAGCATACTGGCGGGAATTGCCGTACCGTCGTACCGCACCGTGATGAAGGAGCGGCAGCTGCGCCATGCCGCCGAGGCCATCCGCACCCAGGTTTTATTGGGAAAGAGCGAGGCGGTCCGTTTAAATCAAGACGTCAATTTCTTCATCTCTGCCACCAATGGCTGGTGCGCCGGTATGACCACCAGGGCCATCACCGACGGCAGCGACTGTGATTGCGCCTCCCTTGATAGCGGTGCCAGTGCCGGCCAATGCACTTTTACCGCCAGTAACCTCACCCGCGTGACCAGCAAAAATGACTACGACTGGGTCAATGTCACCTCCACCTTCGATGACGATGTACTGGTGCTCAAAGCTCGGAATAAGGGAGTGTCCAATTTGTCAGGAGGGGCAAATAACGGGCGCTTCGACATCAAGCTGGCGGGGGAGAGCTCAGGCCTTTGCGTTGTGGTGTCGGTGTTGGGGCGGGTGCGCACCTGCAATCTCAGTGGGGTGGGGAGCTGCTCATGTTAAAACGCAACCAACAGGGGATGACCCTGGTCGAGCTGATGATTGCCATGGGTATGGGGCTGGTGGTGATCTTGGCGGCAACAACGCTGTTTTCGGCCACTGTGGGGGCCAGTTCCATCTCCACCCGCATGACAGTGTTGCGCAGCGATCTCAATGCCATAGCCAATTTGATTGCTTCCGATGTGCGCCGCACCGGTTATTCGGCCAATGCCAGCAACAACTTCGGCAAACCGGCCTGTACCAGCGATTATGAAACCAATTGCCCCTTTGTTTTCAAACCCGATCGGGATCTCAGTGCCAGCAACAACTGCATCATAGCGCGCATGGATGCAAACGATGATGGGGTGCTGGACATCAACACCAACGAGGTAAGGGGCTATGTGTTCGACAACGGCATCATCTACCAGATGACCAGCTTTACCGGCACCCCAGCGTGTGACGGCACCTATACCCGTGAATCCCTGTCCTGGCAGACCGACTTAACCATCAGCAACCTTACCTTCACTTATCTGTCTGGGGCGGCCAGCTCTGGGATCCGCTCCATCAACATCTCGGTCAGCGGTTATAGCGGGGCTACCCCTGAACTCACCATGACCTTGAACCAGGAAGTGAGGCTGCGCAATGACGATATCTAAGACGCGCGGCTTCGTGACCTTGACCATCACCTTGATCATCATGGTGATGGCCATAGGAGTGGCCGTTTTCACCGCCCGCAACAAAGTGACCGAGAGCCGCATCCAGCTCAACGAAGTGCGCCATGAACAGGCCTTTGAGGCAGCAGAGAGCGGCCTTGAGTATGCAGTAGCCCAGATCCGTAAAAACCCTGCCGTGGGCAGCATGAGCTTTAACCTGGCCAGCGCCCAGGTGGCAGGGGCTCAGACCAGCTTCACTGTCACCTCTACCGAAGATGCCGTTACCTTCAGCAATTCGTCCGGGGAAACGGTCATCTATCCGGTAGCCAAGCTCAGTGCAACCGGCACTTCTGAAGACGGCTCCACCACAGAGGTGCATCGCCAGACCCTGGTGGTAACGCCTGTCGTCAACGCCGGGCCCGCCTCACCTTTGACGGTGGGGGGCAATATGACAGTGGGGGGGGCTTTCAGTGTTGGCGCCAACCCCAATGGTGGCGGCCGGGGAGTGCCGGTGTCCATTTGGATGAGTGAACCGGTCAACCTGTCCGGTAACGTCAAGACCTGCGGCCAGCAGGAGTTCGTGGGAGGGGACTGCACCAGCGCCGTTTACTCCTCTAAGGACAATCCCGGCATCGATGTTGTCGATGGCGACCCGGCCTTTCCCAGCGATCTTTTTGCCTACACCTTCGGTATCAGCAGTACCAATTGGCAGGACATTAAGAGCGACGCGTCCTATCTGTTGAGCAACTGTAATGCCCTGACCGGTGCCGAAACCGGCCTGATAGTGGTGGAAGGGGACTGTGATCTTAAGGTCAATATGGGGTCCCAGACCAATCCGGCCCTTATCCTGGTGGTGGACGGGGACCTGACCCTCAATGCCAACAAGAGCTATTACGGGGTCATCTTCAGTTTTCATACCTCGGACACGGTAGTGACCGACTTCAAGGCCAACGGCGCGGCGTCCATGAACGGCGCCATCATCGCCAACCATGACGTGGCGATTTCCAACGGTACCTTCGGGGTGCGATTTGACGAACTTGCTCTAGGGAATGTCACCACCAGCAGCTCATTTCAGCGTGTATGGCGGCTTCCCGGCAGTTGGAGGGATTGGTGATGAGAATAAAACACCTGGGCTTCGGGCTTATCGAAGTCATGGTTGCCGTTGCTGTTATTGGTGTAGGGGTCACCGGCCTGGTGGTGCTGCAAAAGTCCTTTCTTCGCTCCAGCAACGAAAGCGTCTATCGCAGCGTCGCCATGGAGCTGGCCAAAGCCAAAATGGAGGAGTTTCGCGATTTTGACGACGTCACTGGAGGCACCAACAACTTTCTCGATATTGCCACCGGTAACGACAGTGTCACCGTAAATGGCCAGGCCTATAGCCGGCTGTGGAATGTCTCCAACCTCTACTACAACCAGGCCACCAGCAGTTGGTCGGGAACGGCACCAACAGGGGTATTGGGGCCGGATCAAAAACAAGTCGCCATCACCGTAAGCTGGACCAGCCCCCAGGGTACAGACACCGTCACCCTTAACGGTTCTATGTCTGCAAGTACTTCGGCTGACAAGAAGAACTCTCTGGACCCGGTGTTCAACACCGATGGGCCCAAGGTGGCCTATACCCCCGGCCAGGCACCGGACGTCATTGCTCTTGAACTCAATACCAACGGTACAGGTAAGAAGCGTGAGAGCAGCAAGCCCATACCCGAGGTGCTCAAACAAGGGGGGAGCACCCTGGTCAAGTTCGACACCGTAACCTACAAGCCGGACAGTACCACCCTTATCCGCGAGGACTACGCCACCATCAACTGTGAGTGCAGCCTCAGCAATCCCAAAACCCAGGGCTACACCCCCTTTGTGTCGAGGCCCGATGCCACAGATATAGATGATTACCAAGTCATAGTCGAAGATGGCACCCTGGTGGCCAAGAGCACGGGAGCGCCCACCAACAATAACCCTTCGGCTTATTGCACCATCTGCTGCCAGGACCACTTTGACAGTAACGACAGCAGTAAGCCGGTATTTGATCCGGCCCGACTTATCACACCCCATGGCCACTACATGTATACGGGGTCGGCCTATAACACCTTCAATGCCTCCTTGGTAACCAGCGGCAGCTTTACCTCCATCCTGGCCGGCAACTATCTGGAAGCCTGTCGCATGCAGAGGATTGATGGCTACTACAGGGTGACCCAGGACTGGCGTTTGGTGGACGTGGTGTTGATGCGAAAAGACTGGCTGGAAAGCAGTAGTAACCAGGCCGCCTACCGCAACTATGTGCTGGCCAAGATCAAAGATCAGATCTTGGGTACCACGGCGGCCGACAAGACAGCGCTGAGGGATGTCAGTCCTTCCGGGTTGCAGGTCGCCAATGCCGGGGCTACCCAGCTGATGGCCAGAGGGATTTACCTCGACTATCTCAATGCCGCCGACCTTTCCCTGCTGCAAAGCCTGGTGGACACGGACGAAAACTGGCCGGCCCTGGTACCGTTTTACGACTTGAACCTGACTCTGCTGGCGGACTGGAAGGTGACTTCTGGCACCGGTATGACCGTTACCAACCAAGCGATCAAGACTCTGGATCCCGACCCATCAGCCAATTATTACGGCACCTACAGCCGTGGTCTGTTGACCGTGTCGAGCGGTGGCAACGGTACTGTGGCGGTCAGGGCCAGACTCGGCAATACCGGTGTGACAGGATCTTCGCCAACCGACCTGAGCGACGGTAACCAATACCTGGAAGACAGCCTCAGCGTTACCATTGCCGGGGCTGGGCTTGCCGTATCCGGCACCCTAAATTGCCTGCAAAAGAATGGTACCAATACCAAGGCCTGTAACGGCAGTATTCCCGGGGGAGTTACCGTCATTGCCAAGGTCAACGGTGTGGCCGATAACAGTATCACCTGTGGCGTTACCACCCCCAACGGCAACGGCACCCCGGCCTACAGTTGCTCTGGGTTCAGCGCTACCTGGGCAGGCAGCATCAGTTTCAGTTATAGCGCTGGTGGTTTTACCTTCTCGCCGGTCAGCTTTGCCGTGGATTTTGCAGCCGGGACCGCCACCGGGCAATGTGTGCTGATGTACGAGTCCAGTATCAGCCCGGCTCCGGCCAGTTGTACCTAGGTCCCTTGTTGCCAGAGGACAGGAAACGTTATGCTTAGCAGCAATCCCATTGGAGCTACTTACGGTCGACACACATGAAGAAAATCGAGGCCATCATCAAACCCTTCAAGCTGGATGACGTACGGGAGGCCTTGGCCGAAGTGGGTGTCAACGGCATGACCGTCAGTGAAGTTAAAGGCTTTGGCCGCCAAAAAGGGCACACCGAACTGTACCGGGGAGCCGAGTACATGGTGGATTTTCTGCCCAAGGTGAAGTTGGAGCTGATCGTTCAGGACGATGATCTGGAGCGCTGCATCGACGCTATCATGCAGACGGCCCAGACCGGCAAGATCGGCGATGGCAAGATCTTCGTGACTGATGTGCAGCGGGTTATCCGCATCCGAACCGGTGAAGAAAACGAAGAAGCAATCTAATTGTTAGCCAATAAAAAAGCGGCCCTTGGGCCGCTTTTTTGTTACCGCACCAGGCGGTTATTGGGGTAGTTCTCCTTGAGCACGGCCAGGGCATTGGCCTTAAGCTCATGGATGCCCAACTCGTTATAGCAATCGACCAGCAGTTCCAGGGCCTTTTCTTGAGCCTCTGTGCCTTTGTAATCGTCAACGACGGTCTGGGCGCGGTTGGCGGCGGCTATCCAGGCCTGACGTTTCACGTAGTAGCGTGCTACGGCCAGCTCGTAGTTGGCCAGACGATTTTTCAAGTACAGCATGCGCTTGCTGGCATCGCTGGCGTATTTGGACGCAGGGAAGCGCTTGACCAGGGTGGCAAAGTCTTCAAATGCCTGCTTGGAGCTGCTGGGGTCCTTATCTGTCCTGTCCACCCACAACAGTTCCTGGAAGAAATTGTTGTCCATGGCCATGTGGTTCAGGCCACGCATGTAGTAGGCGTAATCCAGGTCCGCATGTTGGGGGTTGAGCTTGGTGAACCTGTCGATCACGGCGATGGCCGAGGCGTAGTCCCCTTGCTTGTAGTAGGCATACATCATGTCCAGTTGGACTTGGTGAGAGTAGGGGCCAAAAGGATAGCGGGAGTCCAGTCCTTCAAGCAGTTCCACTGCCCTGTTGAAGTTACCGGTGGCCAGGGCCGTCTGCGCCATCTCAAAGCTCTTTTGCGGCGTGCTTTGTATTTCCTGCTCTTCTTTCTTGTTGCTGGCACAACCTCCCAGGGTTACACCCAGGGCCAGGAGCAGGGTGAGGCAGCGTCCTTTTGTCGTCATCATTCTTGGTTCTTTCCCGTACCTTGTTTCGAAGTCACTGTGTTCAGTGCCAAAGGGGAGTAAACTATATCTTTTGGCGCATTCTAACCCAGTACCCTGACATGTCACAGGGGCGACACGAGTCATCTATGCGTGAAGTAATAGAGTTACAGGCTTCGGCCAATGTTGAACACCTTGGCCACCGCTTGGATCAGGTTTTGGCCGATTTGTTCCCTGATCATTCCCGTTCAAGGCTAAAAGAATGGATCCTGGCTGGCAATGTCCGTGTTGACGGCCAGGTGATCGACAAGCCAAGGCACAAGTTGCTTGGCATTGAAGCTATTGATGTTAAAGCAGAAGTTGAAGCGGATGAGCGCTTCAAAGCGGAAGCTATCGACCTGGATATCGTTTATGAGGATGACCATATTCTGGTTATCAATAAAGGTGCCGGCCTGGTGGTTCACCCCGGCGCCGGCAATGCCGACGGTACCCTGCTCAATGCCCTCCTGCACCATTGCCCCGAGATTGGCGTAGTCCCCAGGGCCGGTATTGTGCACCGCCTAGACAAGGACACCACTGGCCTGATGGTGGTCGCCAAGACCCTGGCGGCCCAGACCCATCTGGTGGAAAAACTGCAGGCTCGGGATATCACCCGTGAGTATGAGGCCCTGGCCATTGGCCTGATGACAGCCGGTGGCAGCGTCGATGCCCCCATAGGTCGTCACCCCACCAAGCGTACCCATATGGCCGTGGTCAAAGACGGTAAACCCGCCGTTACCCACTACCGGGTGGCGGAGAAATTCCGTCTTCATACCCGCCTTCGCCTGCGCCTGGAGTCCGGCCGTACCCACCAGATCCGGGTGCACATGGCCCACCTGGGGCACCCTCTGGTGGGCGATCCCTTGTACGGTGGCCGCAGCCGCCTGCTCAAAGGGGCCGACCCTGATACCCAGGAGATACTGCGCCAGTTTCCCCGCCAGGCCTTGCATGCGGCCAAGTTGATCCTCGAACACCCCATCACAGGAGAAGAAATGTGTTGGGAAGCCCCCATCCCTGACGACATGCTGGGGCTTTACGACCTGCTGCGCGGCGATATGGAACGCCATGGCGGTTAAGGCCATCGACGGCGTGTTCCCCGCTGGGGTGCGCGCCTTCTATACCGACCGACTTGGCGGTGTCAGTCAGGGCCCTTTCCAAGGCTATAACCTGGGCACCCATGTAGGGGATGTTCCCTCCCGGGTGGCCTACAACAGGGCCTTGCTGAAAGGCGCAATAGGTCTGGCAGAAGAACCCCGCTGGCTAAACCAGGTGCACAGTACCGCCGTGTCCTGCGATAGCCAGTTGCAAGCCACGGCCGACGCTGCCACCACCGCCCTGCCGGGCCAAGCCCTAGCCATCATGACCGCCGACTGCTTGCCGGTGCTCTTTGCCACTGAGGACGGTCGCCAGGTGGCGGCAGCCCATGCCGGTTGGCGAGGACTGGCCGCCGGGGTATTGGAAGCTACCCTGGCCAAGATGGCGACGACCTCGGTGGTCGCCTGGCTGGGGCCCTGCATTGGTCCCACCGCCTTTGAGGTGGGAGCCGAGGTTAAAGACGCCTTTGTCGACCAACACCCCGAAGACAGCCAGGCCTTTGCGGCCAGGGGCGACAAGTACCTGGCCGACCTTCAGCAGTTGGCTGCCAACCGACTGGCCCGGCTGGGTGTCCGGCATCTATATCGGGAACCGGCCTGCACCCTGTCAGAGCCAACACGTTTCTTCTCCTATCGCCGGGACGGCCAAACCGGACGCATGGCTTTTCTGATCCTGCGCAAGGATTGACTTGAAAGTTCGGGGTTAAGGTCCCACATAAAAGGCATCTGATTCACTAGGAGGCCCAGATGCATCCCGAACGCTTCACCAGTAAATTCCAGCTGGCTCTGTCTGATGCGCAGTCATTGGCGCTGGGCCGTGACCATCAGTTTATCGAGCCGGCCCACCTGATGATGGCGCTGCTAAACCAAGACAGCAGCGTGGTCAAACCCCTGTTCAGTCAGAACAAGGTGGACTTCAACCGCTTTCGCTCCGACCTGGGGCAGGCGCTGGATAAGTTTCCCCAGGTAGAGGGTACCGGCGGGGATGTCCAGGTTTCCCGTGCTTTGGCCAATCTCCTCAACCTGTGTGACAAACTGGCCCAAAAGCGCAAAGACAAATTCATTTCCTCCGAGCTTTTCATCTTGGCGGCCCTGGACGATCAAGGAGAGCTGGGGGAGCTGCTGCGCAAGCACAATCTGACCAAGCCTAAGGTGGAGCAATCCATCGAGCTGCTCCGTGGTGGCCAGAAGGTTGAAGACGCCAACGCCGAGGACACCCGCCAGGCCCTGGAGCGTTACACCATTGACCTGACCGAACGGGCAGAGCAAGGCAAGTTGGACCCTGTTATCGGCCGCGACGAAGAAATTCGCCGCACTATCCAGGTGCTGCAGCGCCGCACCAAAAACAACCCGGTGCTGATCGGCGAGCCTGGTGTGGGTAAGACCGCCATCGTCGAAGGCCTGGCCCAGCGCATCATTAATGGCGAGGTGCCTGAAGGCCTTAAGAACAAGCGGGTGTTGTCGCTTGATCTGGGCGCCCTGTTGGCCGGCGCCAAATACCGGGGGGAATTCGAAGAGCGCCTCAAGGCCCTGCTCAACGAATTGGCCAAGGAAGAAGGGCAGGTCATTCTCTTCATCGATGAATTGCACACCATGGTCGGTGCCGGTAAGGCCGACGGGGCCATGGACGCCGGCAACATGCTCAAGCCGGCCCTGGCCCGTGGCGAGCTGCACTGCGTGGGCGCCACCACCCTGGACGAATACCGCCAATATATAGAGAAGGACGCAGCCCTGGAGCGGCGTTTCCAAAAAGTGTTGGTGGAAGAACCCAGTGTCGAGGACACCATCGCCATTTTGCGTGGCCTCAAGGAACGCTACGAAATTCACCACAGTGTCGAAATCACAGACCCGGCCATAGTGGCGGCGGCCACCCTGTCGCATCGTTACATTGCCGACCGTCAGTTACCCGACAAGGCCATCGACCTGATCGACGAAGCCGCCTCCAGCATCCGCATGCAAATCGACTCCAAGCCGGAAGAACTGGACCGTCTGGAACGTCGCATGATCCAGCTGAAACTGGAGCGCCAGGCTCTGACCAAGGAAACCGACGACGCGTCCAAGAAGCGCCTGAACCTACTGGAAGAGGAGCTGGCGGATCTGGACGGCCGTTATGAGGAATTGGACGAAATATGGAACACCGAAAAGGCAGCCCTGTCCGGTACCCAGCAGATAAAAGCCCAATTGGAAGAAGCTCGCCAGGAGCTGGAGATCGCTCGCCGGGCCGCCAACTACGAGCGCATGTCCGAGCTCCAATACGGCCGCATCCCTGAGTTGGAAAAACAACTGGACCTGGCCAGCGCCGCCGAGATGCAGGAAATGACCCTGCTTAAACACAAGGTCAGCGACGGCGAAATCGCCGAAGTGGTATCCCGTTGGACCGGCATCCCCGTCGCCAAGATGCTCGAAGGGGAGCGGGACAAGCTACTGCAGATGGAAGACAACCTGCACAAGCGGGTGGTAGGCCAGGAAGAGGCGGTCACCGCCGTGGCCAATGCCATTCGCCGCAGCAGGGCAGGGCTGTCCGACCCGCGCCGGCCCATCGGCTCCTTCCTGTTCCTGGGGCCCACTGGTGTCGGTAAAACCGAGCTTTGCAAAGCCCTGGCCGAGTTCCTGTTCGACACCGACGACGCCATGGTCCGCCTGGACATGTCCGAGTTTATGGAAAAACACGCAGTATCCCGCCTGGTAGGCGCCCCTCCGGGCTATGTGGGCTACGAGGAGGGTGGCTATCTCACCGAAGCAGTGCGGCGCCGTCCTTACTCAGTGATCCTGCTGGACGAGGTGGAAAAGGCGCACCCGGACGTGTTCAACCTGCTGTTGCAAGTGCTGGACGACGGCCGCCTTACCGACAGCCAGGGGCGTACTGTAGATTTTCGCAATACGGTGGTGATCATGACCTCCAACCTGGGCTCGGCGCGTATTCAGGAACACGCCGGCAAGGAAGACTACGAGGTGATGAAAGCCATGGTGATGGACGAAGTGGGCCACCACTTCCGCCCGGAATTTATCAACCGTATCGACGAGACGGTGGTGTTCCATCCTTTGAGTGATCAAGTGATCCGCCAAATCGCCACTATCCAGTTGGCGGGCCTCAAAAAACGCCTGGCCGAGCGGGATTACCAGCTTGAGCTGAGCGATGGCGCCCTGGATCTGTTGGCCGAAGCGGGCTTTGATCCCCTCTTTGGTGCCAGGCCTCTCAAAAGGGCTATCCAAAACCGCTTGGAGAACGGTCTGGCCAACCGCATCCTTAAAGGAGAACTGGTTCCTGGTAAAGCCATCAAGGTGGATGCCCAAGATGGCGAACTGGCCATCAGCCAATAAAAAGCCGCCCTTCGGGGCGGCTTTTTTGTCAGCTCTTGCAGGCTTCCTTTATCTGTTCTTTATATAGGGTGATCTGCTCGGCCTTTTCTTCTTCGCTCAACACTCGGTATTCACCGCTTTCTTCCTGGAGCCTTACCCTGTCGAAGCTGGTGAGGGTGGCCAGATTCTCCTTGGCCCTGCTGCAGGCTTCCTTTAGCTGGCTACGCATTTTCACCAGATCCTGCGTGGGCGATTCAGCTTTTTCGTCGTTTTGGCCGACTGATACAGGGGTAGGCGGGGTGGAGCTGGGCTGAGGGGCATCTACCTTGACCGCATCCACGGCCTTGCCCGGAGGCGGTGTCTGGGAGAAGTGAACATTGCCTTTACTGTCTACCCAGCGATAGACGGTGTTGTCGTCCTTTCCCTGGGGCATGGCTGCCCAGCTACCCAGGCTAAAACTTAAGAGCAGCAACAAACTGTACTTGAACATATTTTGCGTCTCCTGCCGTCTTGGGGCATGCCAAGTGGCTGTGATATCTTAAACAGTCTAACCCGTTCAGGCTTTGCCAAGCGAGAATTCCACAATGAGCGAGAACCAGCGCAGCAAAGGGATTTACCTGCTGCCCAACCTCTTTACTACCGGCGGCCTTTTTTCTGGCTTCTACGCCGTCATCGCCTCCATGCAGGGTCATTTCACGGCAGCCGCTGTGGCGGTCTTCGTTGCCATGGTCTTCGACAGTCTCGACGGGCGCATTGCCCGTATGACCAATACCCAGAGTGCCTTCGGTGCCGAGTACGACTCCATGGCAGATATGGTGTCCTTCGGTATAGCTCCTGCCTTGGTCTCCTATAACTGGGCCCTGTCTGGCCTGGGTAAGGTGGGCTGGCTGGCCGCTTTCATCTATGCCGTTGGTGCCGCCCTGCGCTTGGCCCGTTTCAACACCCAGGTCGGTATTGCCGACAAGCGCTACTTCCAGGGGCTGGCCAGCCCGGCAGCCGCCGCTATCGTAGTGGGTCTGGTATGGGTCGGTAGTGACTTTGACATCGCCGGTCCCACCATTTCCTGGTTGGTTGCCATCGTAACCCTGCTCAGCGGTCTGCTGATGGTCTCCAACTTCCGCTATCCGTCCTTTAAGGATGTGGACTGGCGTGAGAGTTCCTTCCTGGCCATCCTCATCGTTATCGGTGTCGTGGTCATCGTGGCCCTGCAACCGGCCTTGGTACTCTTCACCGTATTTGCCCTTTATGCCCTGTCCGGCCCCATCATCACCATCCGCTCTGTCAAAGAGTTGAAGATGGAACATGTAGTGGGTGACAACGACGATGCGGACTTTGAGTGCAATAAAGAAGAGAAAAAGGGTGATGAACCCAAGGCGTAAGCCTGAAAAAGCAGCAATAAAGGGCCTTTTTGGCCCTTTTTGTTCATTTGCTAGGCAGTCAGTGAAAATCTCTGTTTTAGGTGGTTGACTCTTGGCGGGGCTTCTATAGAATGCGCCTCACTTCGACGGGGGAAGCGAAACGCGGAACTGCTCGGAGGTCCTTGAAAAGCAAAGGGCTTGACAAGGAATGAGGTTGCGGTAGAATGCGCCTCCTCGCTTGAGATAGCGACGCTCTTTAACAATTGA
>NZ_AMRI01000031.1 GCF_000299915.1 Gallaecimonas xiamenensis 3-C-1 | reverse complement strand
TTTTTGCGTTTAAAGCCTCGGAAATGGGCCTAGGGCCCCGTTGGGCGAGATAGCCAAGCCGTTGCCGCAGGCAACGTCCTTACGATGTGAGAGTAGGCGAAGGGCCCCTCAGGCCCGCAGCGCGAAGAGCTTGCCCCTGAGCTAGCCACGGCCAACCTATTAAGACGAAAACCCCCAGCCAAACGGCTGGGGGTTTTTGCTTAAGGCTTCCCATTGTGGCTTCGGGCATAGCTGGCCTTGTTATGTTCCACACATCACGTGAACAAAAAGCACAAAACGCTCGTTATGGCCGATAAGTTCTCTTTGCTTTTCCTTGACGTTAACGTTCTGTTGCGGCGGCGCTTGGGGTGCTGCTAGCGACAATAACCTTAATAAACGAAAGGCAGCGAATAATGAGAATGTCAGCATTGGGCTCCCTGGTTGTGCTGGGGAGTGTTGCCGGGCTTAACCCGGCCTGGGGAGCAGATACATCTGTAGAGAGTCTTAAAGCGCAGATCGACGCTTTGTCCAAGAAGGTCGGTGAGCTTGAGGCAAAGGAAGAGAAAAGCGAGCCCTTCGCCGGCGTTTCCATCGGTGGCCGTTTGCAGCTCGATTACAACCTTTTTGATGGAGCCTATAACGCCAACCATCAAGGCCATACCGGTTCGGATCTCTTTGCCCGCAGGGCGCGGCTTTTTGCAGAAAAAGAAAGCGGTGACTGGGACTATAAATTGCTGTTGGAGTTCGCCGAGGATGGCGCTGAGATCACCATGGCCCGGCTTCAATACCGGGGCTTTAACGGCGGCCCGGTTATCAAGCTAGGTAAGATAAGGGAGGACATTTCCCTTGAAGCCCTCTCCAGCAGCAAGTACATCACCACCATCGAGCGCTCCAACCTGGCTGATACCTTCTCGCCTTATTTTCGTTGGGGCGTTGCGGCCTATCAGTACTTCCCTGCATCCAAGGTGCGCTATGCCATCGGTATTTATAAGAACGATGCGTTTGGCGACAGTGGTAAAAATAAGAACAACAACCTGGATTTGGCAACGACCGGGCGTTTGACCTGGGCGCCTATCCAAGGAGACGGTAAAACCCTGCACTTTGGCCTTTGGGGCTCTTATCGGGAAATGGGGGGCGACACGCTGTCCAGTGCCTTTGCCCGTGGTGAAGTCCGTGAAACCAGCGTCAAGCTGGCCGATTACGCCGCCGGCGGCGAGACTGTGGCTATCGATCACTTAACTCAATACGGTTTGGAAGCGGCAGGGCAGTGGAAGGCGTTTTCTCTGCAAGGCGAGTTTGCCCAGCGCCAGCTGCACACCTCTGACACCACCTCGCCCCTGGACGGCCAGCATTACAACGGTTATTCGGTTACGGCCAGCTACTTCCTGACCGGTGAGCAGCGCCAGTACAAAGCCGGTAGCGCCGTGTTCAGCCAACCCAAAGGCGTTAAAAATGCCTGGGAGCTTTATGGGCGAGTCTCCGGTATGGATGCCGCCTCCGATACCCAAGGTACCAAGGTGACTTCCTATACCTTGGGCAGTTCCTATTACTACAGCCCGCAAGTGAAGTTCATGCTTAACCTTATTCACTCCAAGGTGGGGGGACCGGGCCGGGCAGCCCTTGTCGGCGATGAAGATACCGGTAACGCCCTGACCTTCAGAACTCAATACCTGTTCTAGGAGCCTGCCATGAAGGCCTTTTATCTGTTGGCTGCGCTGCTGGCTTTCCCCGGTAGCCTGCTGGCCAAAACCGATATCCACTTCTTGATCCCCGGCGGGCCCGGTGGTGGTTGGGACACCACCGCCAGGGGTACGGGAGAGGCGTTGGTGAAGGCTGGCCTTGCCGACAACACCTCCTTTCAAAACCTCTCGGGCGGCGGCGGCGGCCGCGCCATTGCTTACCTTATCGAAATGGGTAACAAGCAGGGGGACATGTTGATGATCAACTCCACCCCCATAGTGCTGCGGGCGCTGTCCGGGCAGATCCCCAATAGCTTTAGGGATCTAAAACCCGTGGTGGGGCTTATCGCCGATTATGGCGCTTTTGTGGTGACCAAAAACTCCCCTTATCAAAGCTGGGACGCCGTGGTGGCGGCCTACCGCAAGGACCCAAGACTGGTCAAAGTGGCGGGCGGTTCGGCCCGGGGCAGCATGGATCACCTGGTTGCGGCCCAGGCTTTTGAAGCCGCTACCGGCAATGGCCGGGCCCTTAGGTACATTCCTTACGACGCTGGTGGCCGTGCCAAAGCTGGGCTGTTGTCCGGTGAGGTGCAGTTGCTGTCGACCGGGCTAAGCGAAGCCCTGGACTTGGCCGACTCCGGCGAGGCCAAGATTTTGGCGATGACGGCGCCGCAGCCGTTAGCGGACAGGCCCGATATTCCCACCCTCAAGTCCCTTGGCTGCGACATGAGCTTTACCAACTGGCGAGGCCTGTTTGCCTCTCCCGATACACCGGACGCCAAAGTCGCCGAATACGCCGCGCTTTTTAAAAAGCTGATGGCCACGCCCCAGTGGGAAGCGGTGCGCAAGCGCAACGGCTGGCTGAATCTCTATGAAGAGCCCAAGACCTTCTTGCAGTCCTTGGAGCGCCAAGAGTCCGACATGCGCCAGGTCATGCAAGATCTCGGCTTTATCCAGTAGGAGCACCTGATGAACATAACCAAAGACAGCCTGGGCGCCTTTCTGTTCCTGGTGTTCTCCCTGGCTTACGGCTTTTACGCCTGGCAGATAGTGCCGCTGCCCATCGAGGCAAGGGACGCGGTCACCTCCTCAACCCTGCCCAAAATTTACGCCGGTCTTGGCGCGCTGTTCAGCCTTTTGGCCTTGGTGCTGAGCTTTACCGAAGCCAAAAGCGAGGCAAAAGGCGCCGGCTTTTCTCGCCGCGCCATGGGGCGCACCGCAGCCTTGCTGGGGCTGATGCTGCTTTACGCGCTGGCCATGGAGCCCCTGGGGTTCATAGTGGCGACCCTGGCTTTTTTGCTGGCCGGCTATTGGGTAATGGGGGAGCGGCGCATCAAGGTATTGCTGTTGGCGTCGGTGCCGGTGGTGGTGCTGTTCTGGCTGGTGATGACCCGCCTGCTGGGCATCTATCTTGTTTCTGGTTCACTGTGGAGTTAACCCATGCTTGACGGGATCCTGCTGGGGCTGACCACAGCGCTCAGCATAAAAAATCTGATGTACGTGGTGCTGGGCTGCTTTGCCGGCACCTTTATCGGCATGCTGCCGGGCCTCGGGCCCATCACCGCCATCGCCCTGATGATACCGGTGACCTACAGCATCGACCCTTCCTCCGGGATGATCCTGATGGCTGGCGTGTATTACGGCGCCATTTTCGGCGGCTCCACCTCGTCCATCTTGATCAACGCTCCCGGTGTTGCCGGCACCGTGGCCACCTCCTTTGATGGCTATCCTATGGCCCGCCAAGGCAAGGCCGGCAAGGCGCTGGCCATTGCGGCTTACGCCTCTTTTAGCGGTGGCACCATCGCCGCCATCTTCCTGATGGTGGCAGCGCCGCTGCTGGCCAAGGTGTCTTTGAGCTTTCGCTCGGCCGATTACTTTGCGCTGATGCTGATGGGCCTGACCGCCATTGCGGCCTTTTCCAACAAGGGGCAGTTCCTCAAAGCGATGATGATGACGGTGCTGGGCCTGATGCTCTCTACTGTTGGCATAGACCCGTCCTCCGGCGCCGAGCGCTTTACCTTTGGGCAAAGCAACCTTCTGGACGGTATCAGCTTCCTGCTGGTGGCCATGTCCATGTTCGCCTTGTCCGAGGCGCTCATTAGTGTGCTTAAGCCTGAAAAAGACAAGGCCAAGAGCGAAGCGGCCGCCAACACCGACATGGGCAGCCTCAAGCTCAGCAAGGAAGAGGTCAAAGAGATTGCCCCTGTGATTGGCCGCTCGTCGGTGCTGGGCTTTTTGGTGGGTATATTGCCGGGGGCCGGGGCGACCATCGCCAGTTTCATGGCCTACGCTGCCGAGCGTAATCTGGCGCGGGGCGCCAAGAAGGCGTTGTTTGGCAAAGGCTCATTGCGTGGCCTGGCCGCGCCGGAAACCGCCAATAACGCGGCCTGTACCGGCTCATTCGTGCCGCTGCTGACCCTGGGCATTCCGGGCTCGGGCACCACGGCGGTGATGCTGGGGGCGCTTATCGCCTATGGGCTGCAACCTGGGCCGCTGCTGATGGAAGAAAATCCCGATGTGTTCTGGTCGGTGATCATGTCCATGTACATCGGCAACGTGGTGCTGCTGATCCTCAATCTGCCGATGATCCCCTACATCGCCAAGACCCTGGCTCTGCCTAGGCAGCTTCTGACAGTGCTTATCCTGTTCTTCAGCCTGATTGGCGTGTACTTGGTGTCGTTCAACACCTTCGACCTGCAGATGATGGTGCTCTTTGCGGTGATCGCCCTGGTGCTGCGGCTGATGGACTTTCCCATGGCGCCGCTGATCCTCGGTTTTATCCTGGGGGACATGATAGAGCGCAACTTCCGGCGCGCCATGATGATCTCCGACGGCTCCCTGAGCTTCCTGTGGGACAGGCCGTTGACCTTATGCATCATGCTGTTGGCGGTAGGGGTTTTGCTGGTACCCTTGGTCGATTACCTTCGCAGCCGGCGCGGCGCCAACAAGGCGCCGGGCGACGCTCAATTGGACAACCTATGACGGCAGGGCCCTGCGGGGCCCTTTGACCCTATGTGGCATATCAAACGTCTGGAAACCCGTCTTATCGTCTGGATAACGGCCCTTAGCCTTATCCAGGCGTTGTTGTTTGCGCTTTTGGGCCAGCATTTGCTGGAAAAAAGCGTGCGTGAAGAAGTAGGGAAAAAGGCGTTAGCGCTGGCCTCATCCATTGCTGAGCTCGACGAGGTGCAAAACGCCCTGGCTTATGGCGACACTCAAGGGCTGCAAGATTTTATCGAGAAGCTGCGCCGCTCCACCGGCGCCGACTTTATCGTGGTGGGTAACACCCGGCGCATCCGCCTGACCCACCCAGACCCTGCCCGCATCGGTTCGCTGATGGTGGGGGGCGACAGTCGCGAAGCGCTGGATGGGCGCTCTTATATCTCCGAGGCCAAAGGCTCCTTGGGTTATTCGCTGCGGGGCAAGGTGCCGGTTCGCGATACTCAGGGCAAAGTGGTGGGGCTGGTGTCGGTAGGCTTTTTGGCGACCTCGGTCAATTCCCTGGTATGGGCCAAGCTCGCCACGCTGGTGGCGGCGGTCGCCGGGCTTTTGGTGCTGGGCGTCCTGGCCTCCCTTTGGATAGCCCGGCGGGTCAAAGGGGCGCTTTACGGTTTGCAACCTGAGGAAATAGGGCGCCTTTATGCCGAGCAAAACGCCATCCTCAACACGGTACGTACCGGTATCTTGGCCCTTGATAACCATGGGGTGGTGCGCAAACTCAACCGCCGCGCCAAGGATTTGTTGGGCCTGCCTGACCGCCAACCGGGCCAGCCCAGGCGCCATATCCAGATGCTGCTGCCAGAGCAGGCCGAGTTCTTACTCAAAGACCCCGAGCAGCCCCTTAACGGCGTGGAGCTTTTCGCCAACGACCGCTGGCTGGTGCTGTCGCGCCTGCCCCTTAAGGTCAAGGACCAGACCGACGGCGTTTTGATCAGCTTTCGCCCGGTTGACGAGATAGAAGAGCTCAGCCAGCAGTTGGCCAAGGTGCAGGCGTTCTCGGAGCTGTTGCGGGTACAAACCCATGATCATTCCAACAAGCTCAATACCTTGGGCGCCCTTATCCAAATGGGGGCCTACCAGAAGGCGGTGGAGTTTATCGGCCTTGAAAGCCAGGGCTACCAGGAGCAGGTCAATCAGTTGATTGAGCATATCCAAGAGCCCATGGTGGTGGGCCTGCTGCTTGGTAAATACCATAAAGCTCGGGAGCTGGGCGTTGAGATGGCGGTGGAGCCCGACAGCCTGATGCAAGCGGTCGGGGAGGCGGCGCTGGTGGAGAAACTGCTGTCCATCCTCGGCAACCTCATTGATAACGCCATTGAAGCGGCGGTCAAAACCCGAGCGCGCCCGCCCAAGATCTCGGTGATGCTGGACGATGTGGGCAACAACATCATCTTTGATGTGGAAGACAGCGGCTGCGGCATCAGCGATGACCAGTTCGCCAGTCTCTGCTCGCCGGAGTATTCCAGCAAAGACGGGTGCCAGCACGGTGTCGGCCTATACCTTGTGCAAACCTATATTCAAGCCTTGGGCGGCAGCCTGGAGCTTGGCCAATCCATACTGGGCGGCGCCCGCTTCAGTGTTTACCTGCCCAAGACTCCAACCCAGGAGGAGCCCCGCTGATGCCCCATTCGGTGGTGATAGTCGAAGACGAAATTGCCGTTGCCCAACTGCTGGCCGATTACCTCGGCCAATGTGACGACTTCCAAGTACTGGGGATAGCCACCGACAAGGCCACGGCAAGCCGGCTGGTGGCGCTGGGCCAGCCGGAGCTGTTGCTGCTGGATATCCACCTGCCTGACGGCAATGGCCTGGAGCTGCTGGGTGAGCTGCGCCGCCAAGGTGTGGGGAGCGATGTGATCATGGTGACCGCCGCCAAAGAGGTGGCGGCCTTGGAAAAGGCCATGCAACTGGGGGCCTTTGATTTTCTGGTCAAGCCCATCATGTTGGCCCGGCTGGACCAGGCCCTTGCCAAGTTTCGCGCCCGCCACCAGCAGCTGCAGCAAGGCGAAGTACTGACCCAATCTCTGGTAGACAAACTCTTGGGCACCGACAGCAGCGCCAGCGCGGCCAGCGACACCCGGCTACCCAAGGGCATTGATGCAGTGACCCTGTCCAAGGTGCGGCAACTCTTTCAAGAAGACGCCCAGGCGCAGCTGAGCGCCGAGAAGGTGGGAGCCCTTATCGGGGCCAGCCGCTCTACCGCGAGGCGTTATCTGGAGTTCTTGCTGACCCAGCACGAACTGGTGGCCGACCTTTCCTACGGCAGCATTGGCCGGCCGGAGCGCTGTTATCGCTGGCGGCGCTGAACGCACTCTGTACCACCGTTTTTGTTAACGGTGCTCTGGGGGCACTGTTCAGGTTATAGCCAAGGGGGAGCGGCTAGCCTGAATCAGGACTTCAAGGAAAAAGGAGTGTCATATGAAGACCTTAGCTTTAACCGCGAGTGCCACCCTGATATTGTTGGCCGGTTGCAGCAGTACCACTGCCATGGAAAAGCCCGAAGGCACCTATGTTATTACCGCCAAAGGGGATAGCCGCGCCGAGGTGCTGAGTGATGCCAAGGACAAAGCCCTTGAGCAGTGCCAGGAGCATGATTTTGCCTCCTTCACCATAGTCCAGCAGGAGCTGCTGGCGCCTAACGATACCCTGGCCAAGAACCGCGCCTCTGACCGCACCATGACCGGTGCCACCCTGGATGACGACGCCGACATGGCCGCCATGGTGTCGGACGACGGCGAGTACCAGCTGACCTGGCAGATCCGTTGTAGCCGTTAACCTCAGCGAAAATCCCGCGACGGTACCGGCAGCTTGTCGAGTAACAGGCTGTGGTCGACAAGCTTGCCGGCTACCACATGCACTATCGCCCCTTCCTTTTCTAGCGTGCCTGCCACTTCCAGCAACCTGGCTTTGAGAAAGGGCTGGCGCTGATGATGGGCGGTAGCGGCCCATACCACCAGGTTGATATTGCCGGTCTCGTCTTCCAGGGTGACAAAGGTCACTCCCGATGCGGTGCCCGGGCGTTGGCGGCCGGTGACCAATCCTGCAATTCGTACCAGTTGGCCGTGGCGACATTGTGGCAAAGCAGCCGCCGTCACCCATTGGCTAAAATGGCCCTGGCGGCGCAGCAGCGCCATAGGGTGGGTACCCAGGGTCAGCCCCAATTGGCGGTAATCGGCCTGCATGACTTCATGGTCGCTGGGGGGCGCCAGTTGCGTGCTGGCAGAGGCACTTTCTTCGATACCGGCAAAAAGCGGCAGTTGCTCACCCAAGCTGGCCCTTTGCCAGGTCGCCTCAAAGCGGTGTTGGTAGAGCCCATCCAAGGCGCCGCAGCCGGCCAGCAGTTCTTGTTGGACAGCGGGCAGCGCAGTAAGTGCAGCCATGAGCGACCCTTGCTGTCTTTGGGCGATAAAGGCCTCGATAGCGGCCGCGTTGATGCCCTTTATCAGGCAAAAGCCCAGGCGCAGTGACTGGCCTTCAAGGCGGTGCTCAAAATAAGAGTGCACCGCTGACACCGCCAACACCTCAACCCCATGGCGGCGGGCATCCTGTATCAGTTGGTCAGGGGTGTAAAAACCCATGGGCTGGCTGTTCAGCAGGGCGCAGCAAAAGGCGGCCCTGTGGTGGCATTTGAGCCAGGCTGACACATAAACCAGCAATGCAAAGCTGGCCGAGTGGGACTCGGGAAAGCCATAGCCGGAAAAGCCTTTTATTTGCTCGAAGATACGCTCGGCAAAGTCCGGTTTGTAGCCATTAGCCTGCATGCCTTGAATCAGCTTTTGCCGGAACGCTTCGACATGGCCGTTACGAGACCAATTGGCCATGGCCCGGCGCAGTTGGTCGGCCTCGCCGCCGCTAAAGCCGGCCGCCACCATGGCAATTTCGATTACCTGCTCTTGAAAAAGTGGCACCCCCAGGGTGCGCTCCAGCACCTTTTGCAAAGCCGGGGAGGGGTAACTAACCGGTTCGATACCGTCGCGGCGTTTAAGGTAAGGGTGCACCATGTCTCCCTGGATGGGGCCGGGGCGCACTATGGCCACTTCGATCACCAAATCATAAAAAATGCGGGGCTTGAGCCTGGGCAGCATGTTGCTCTGGGCCCGGGACTCCACCTGAAACACGCCGATGTTGTCGGGCTCTTGCAACATGGCGTATACCCGAGGATCTTCTTGGGGAATGGTGGCTAAGGTGAGGGTTGGGCCACCTTGCTCCTGAATCATCGCCAGGCATTTACGGATGGCGGTGAGCATGCCAAGGGCCAGGATATCCACTTTCATCAGCCCCAGGCTTTCCAAGTCGTCCTTGTCCCACTGAATGACAGTGCGCCCTTCCATGGCGGCATTTTCCTGGGGCACTAGGTTATCCAGGGGAACCTGGCTTATCACAAAGCCCCCCACGTGTTGGGACAAGTGCCGAGGAAAGCCGATAAGGCTATCGACCAGCGCCAGAAAATGCGACCAAACGCCGCCTCGGGCTTGGCAAAGCCGTTTGAGCTGCTCACGCCAAGGGTCCAGCTTGTCCCGCCAATCCAACTGGCTTAGCAGGCTTTCAATCACCGGCAGCTCCAGCCCTAAGGCCTTGCCGATATCGCGAATGGCGCTTTTACGCCGGTAGCTCACTACCGTGGCGGTCAGGGCGGTGCGGGCCCTGCCGTAGCGGCGATAGATGTACTGGATCACTTCTTCGCGGCGTTCGTGCTCGAAATCCACGTCGATATCCGGCGGCTCCTTGCGCTCCTTGGAGACAAAGCGTTCAAACAGCAGGTTGCCCTGCTCGGGGTTGACCGAGGTGATACCCAGGCAAAAGCAGACCGCCGAGTTGGCCGCCGAGCCTCGCCCCTGGCAAAGAATGTTTTGGCTGCGGGCAAAATTGACGATGTCATAGAGGGTCAAAAAATAATGCTCGTAACCCAGCTCGTTAATCAGGGCCAGTTCCTTGGCGATAAGGCCTTTTACCTTGGCTGAGGGGCCTTGAGGGAAGTGCCGGTGCAGGCCTTTTTCCACTTCCTGGGCCAGATACTGGCTGGCGCTGAGCCCTGGCGGCAGCCATTCGTCTGGGTAGCGGTATTTGAGCTCTTCCAAACTGAACTGGCAGCGCTTAGCAATGGCAAGGGTTTCGGTTAGCCAAGCCTGTGGATAGCGCTGGCCGAGCGTGGGCAGGTCGTGCAGCACCGCTTCTTGGTTGCAGCTCAGGCGCCAACCAGCTTCTTGAACTGTGGTGTGGTGGCGAAGGGCGCTCAGGCAGTCCAGCAGCGACTGGCGATCGCGGCTGTGCATCAGTACCTGGGGGGCGGCGACAATGGGCAGCTGCCGGGCCTTGGCCCAACTTTCAAGGCGGCTGATATGCTCATCCTCACCGCTGTGGTAGTAGCGCCCGAGCGCCAGCCACAGGCGCCCGGCAAAATGGCGTGCCAACCAGTCGGCCAGGGCATCGTCTGGCTGGTTGGCGTGCCAAAGCAGCAGGCAGTGGCGCAACTGGCAAAGGCGCTCGCGGGCCAGCCGGTACTGGCCTTTGGGCGCCTGGCGGCGGGCATCACTTATCAGGGCGCAAAGCTCTTGGTAGGCGGCAAGGCTTGGGGCCAGCAAGGTCAGCTCCAGGTTGTCTTCCACCTGGATAAGGCTGCCAACCAGCAATTTGATGCTCAACTCTTTGGCAGCGCTGAAGGCCCGCACCACACCGGCTACCGAGCATTCATCGGTAATGGCAATAGCCTGGTAGCCAAGGGCATGGGCCTGGGTGACCAGTTCTTCCGGGTGGGAGGCCCCGGTCAGGAAGGTAAAATTGCTGCGGGTACACAGCTGGGCAAACATCAGCCAAACCAGCCGTGCAGATACCAGCGCTCTTCCTTGTCTTTAAATGTCCAGCAAAGCCCTCCTTGGGGATGGTGGGCAATGAAATAGTCTCGGCTGATGCTGTTTTGCCACCAGCCGCTGGCCAGCCTTTCGGGGCCGCGAATGATGTCGGGGGCATCATCCAAGGGCTCGGGGCTGGGCAATAGCCACAGGGGCCGTAGCGCCCTTTGCGGCTTTACCGCGCAATTTTCCCCTGGCCTTACCCATAAAAAGGCCTCTTCCGGGCAGTGGTTCTCGTTAAGGCAGATCCCTTGGACCGCCTGCTCGCCCAGGCGGGTGATCAGGCGGCCAAGCAGCGGTTCGTTGACCCTTTGATTTTCAAATAGGGCGGCATTACCTGGAGCCCGGGGGCTAAACTGCTGGGCCTGCAAAGCGATGGCCACCGCCGGGGCGTCCAGGCGCAGTTTGTCCAATTGCAGCTGGGCGATACTGCGCCAGTCAGGGTGGCGCCACAGGGGCTCGGCGCCCCTTAAGGTCAGCACCAAAGGCTCCTGGGCGCGAAAATACAGGGTCAATTGCAGCTGGCTACAGGCCAGTTGGCGTTTTTCCAAGAACAGGGCCAGAGCCTGCAATTGGGCACTGAGCGGGAATAACAAGGCCTGTGCCTGGCTGACTTCGTGGTTAAAGATCAGTTGGCGCTCAAAGCCCTCGGGGGGGTGATAAAGCTGGCGGGCTTCTTTGAGGCTGCCTTCCAAGCGGCCCAATACCGACAACAAAGTGGCGCCGTAACGTTTGCCAAGCTCCATACGTGGCAGATCCAGCAATTGGCCCAGTTGCCGCAACCCGGCTCGTTGCAGCCGGGCGTTGAGGTTAATTGGCAAGCCGAGATGGCTGACAGGCAGGGAACGGATGAGTTCCCAACTCTTGTCTAGAGGCAGGGGGCCTATATCCGCTTCGGCCAATAGGCGGGCCGCCAGAGGAGTGTCGGCAATGCCACTGCAAAGGCGATGCCCCAGCTTGTGATAGTTGTCATGCAGGCAAGCCAGTAGGGCCTGGTCACTGCCGTAGAGGCGCTGCATGGAGGACAGTTCAATCAGTAGGCCTTTGGGGGGCGCCAGGCTCAGGGGGCCGGCTAGGTCGTAGGCGGCCTGGGCCAGGGCTTGCAGGCCCTGATGCAGTTGCAGAGGCGACACCGAGATTTGTTGCAGCTGGGGGCACAGGGCCAGGGCCGTGTTCAAGCCCATGCCCGGTTGGATCCCGGCTGTGGCGGCGCCCTCATTGAGGCTACAGATAAGACCTTCTTTGTCCAGGCAGGCCTGTGGCTGCATGGCATCAAGGCCAGTGCTGCCCAGCTCCAGGGCCAAGTCGGGGAAGTGCAGGTAGAGCCAGCGCATGTCAGTGTTCCCAGGGGCCTTGAAGGACCGTGGCACTGTGGCCGGTAATGGTATCGGTGCCCAAGTTCAAAGACTGAGGGGGGAGGGGCCAGCCGCCTTTGCGCTTGTCAATGCTGAACCTGACCACATTGTGCTGGCTGTGCAGTGACAGGCGCAGTGCAGCCGGGCTTTGGGCACGCTGGCGGCGATAAAAGAAAATGCCCATGGCATCACCTTTCTGGGCAGCCAGCTGCAGGCGACGGATCTGCGGATCGGTCACTTCCCTTGGCCAGGCCAGTACGGCGCTGCAGCCACCGCTTTTCAGGGCTTGCTCCAGGGTCCACAGCTCGTCTTTGACTTTAGACGGATGCACCACCAGCACTTTGGACAGATCCACCCCCATGGCGGCCAGAGCCGGCCCGTAGGGTATATGAGGGGGGGCGATAAAGATGATCCAGCGCTTTTCCTGGGACAACCTTGCCAGCATGGGCATCAGCAGGCGTAGCTCGCCAATACCGTCCTGATGGTAGTGGATCTCGGTAATGGCGCCTTTGGGTAGGCCCATGCCCGGCAGGCTGTTATCCAGCTGTGGGTAGCCGGTGGCTTCGGCGGGGGCACCTTGTTGCCAGTGGCGGCCAGTCCAGATGGCGTTGTGTTCCAGCAGTTGGTTCAAGCGCGGGTCCATGGGCATCTCCTGATACTGTAATTTTATACAGTGTATGCATATACAGTAATATCCAGCGCTTCCTCAGGCAAGCCCGGTGGTGAAAAAAGATGCGATCAGGATCGCAGTTCAATGTAATCCTTGGCTTTTTTCTGATCGATTGGCGATCGCCCCTGAAAACGGTGCCTGGCAGGGGCTTAGGAGATCGGATGTTTGCGGGCAGGAAAATGGGCTACCATCAGCGCTGATTGTGAAACACACACACGGAACCCCCATGATTATCAAGCCCAAGATCCGTGGCTTCATCTGTACCACTGCCCACCCGGTGGGCTGTGAAGCCAATATTCTGGAACAGATCAACTACACCAAAGAGCACCCTCCCATTGAGAACGGGCCCAAGCGTGTATTGGTGATAGGCAGTTCCAGCGGTTACGGTATGCCGTCTCGCATTGCCGCCACCTTTGGCGCCGGCGCGGCCACCCTGGGTGTTTTCTTCGAAAAGCCGGGCAGTGACACCAAAACAGGCACTGCCGGTTTCTATAACGCCGTGGCTTTCGACAAGCTGGCCACCGAAGCGGGTTTCTACGCCAAGTCCATCAATGGTGACGCCTTCTCCAACGAGGTGAAGCAGCAAACCATCGACACCATCAAGGCCGACCTGGGCCAGGTAGACCTGGTGGTTTACTCCATTGCTTCTCCGGTGCGTAAACTGCCCGAGACCGGCGAACTGGTGCGCTCAACCCTCAAGCCTATCGGCAAGCCTTACAGCGCCACTGCCGTGGATACCAACAAGGACGAGATTATCTCCGTCGATGTTGAGCCGGCCGTTGACCAGGAGATCCAGGACACCATCACCGTCATGGGTGGCCAGGACTGGGAACTGTGGATCAAGGCCCTGAACGATGCCGGAGTACTGGCCGACGGCTGTAAGTCCATCGCCTACAGCTACATCGGAACCGAGATCACCTGGCCCATCTACTGGCACGGCACCATCGGCAAGGCCAAGGAAGACCTGGATCGCGCCGCCGCCGCTATCGATGCCCTGCTTAAAGGCACCGGCGGCGAAGCCCACGTGGCCGTGCTCAAGTCCGTGGTGACCCAGGCCAGCTCCGCCATTCCGGTCATGCCCCTGTACATCGCCATCGTCTACAAGGTGATGAAGGAAAAGGGCCTGCACGAAGGCACTATGGAGCACGTGTTCCGCCTGTTTAGCCAACAGCTCTACAAGGCTGACGGCGCCCTTTGCGACACCGACGACATGAACCGTATCCGCATGGACGACTGGGAACTGCAAGAAGAAGTGCAGAGCGCCTGTAAAGCCCTGTGGAACCAGGTGACCACCCAGAACCTGCGTGACATCACCGACTACGACGGCTACAAGGAAGAGTTCCTCAAGCTGTTCGGTTTCGGCCTGGATGACGTCGACTACGATGCTGACGCCAATCCCAATCCGCCGCAGCAATTCATTGAAGTATAAAGAGAAGGGGCCCACGGGCCCCTTCTTTGTTGTCCGATTTTAACAAACTGCGTAAGATACCCTCGCAATACTCATAACAAAAAAATAACGGAGCTTGCTCCGACTTAGAGGGAACGCGCGTGGGACGAATACTTGCATTGGCCCTGTTGGCCGGACTGGCCTGGTTGTCGCTGCCGGCGACGGCCCAAACCCTGGTCATAGGCCACAGAGGGGTCGCCGGCCTGGCACCGGAAAACACCCTGTCGGCCGTGAAAAAGGCCCTGCACCTGGGCGTGGATGCGGTAGAAGTGGATATCCGCCAGTCCAAAGACGGGGCCCTGGTGGCCTTTCATGACGACAAGCTGGAACGCACCACCAACGGCCAAGGGGACGTGAGCGACTTTACTCTGGCCCAGCTCAACACCCTGGACGCCGGCTCCTGGTTCGGCCCCCAGTACCTGGACGAGTGGATCCCCACCCTGGCCGAAGTGATGAACGCCATGGGCCACAGCCGCGCCAAGCTCATCATCGAACTCAAGGTACCGGGATTGGAGCGGGACGTGCTGGAGCATATCCGCACCTACAAGCTGCAAAAGCGGGTGATCATCAAGTCCTTTGACCCGGCGATCCTGACCCGCTTTGCCCAACTGGCCCCAGACATTCCTCGCCTGTACGGCTTTTTCGGCTGGTCTGAACGTTTTAACCTGCTGATGGATGACGAGATCCGCCGGTTAAACCCCCTGGATATGGACGTCAGCTACCTGCAGGTCTACCACAGCTTTTTGACGCCAGCGCTCCTTGACGAAGCCCACCAACGGGGGTTCAAGGTGGTGGCCTGGGGCGTGCATTCCCGCAAGGCCATGGAATCCATGCTGGGCCTGGGAGTGGACGGCATCGAAACCGACTACCCCGACCGTCTCTACAGCCTGATGGACGAGTTCAAACTCAAGCGGCTGATGGTGGGCTACAACGAGCATTGACAAAAGGGCCGCCAGGGCCCTTTTTTAATGAATGCGTATCCATTTTTTCAGCCTGCTGTGCCTGGCTGGCTGCCAGCAAATTCCCTGCGGCAGTGGCCAGCCCCCCAGCTTGCCTAGCGCCCCCTTGATGGCCGATGTCAGGGCCCTGACCAGCGACGCCATGGCTGGGCGCAAGCCCGGCACCCCAGGGCATGACCAAGCCCGGGACTACCTTGTGGCGCGCTTTGGCGCCCTGGGCTGGCAAGTGCTGCGCCAGCCGGTGCCAGAAGGGGGGGAGAACCTTATCGCCTGGCGAGGCCAGCCCAAGGTGTGGGTTATGGCCCATTACGACCACCTGGGCCCCGGTTACCCCGGCGCCGACGACAACGCCTCAGGGGTAGCGGTGCTGCTGGCCTTGGCAGAGCACCATCCAGGCTCCCTGGCCCTGATCGCCACCGACAACGAAGAGCGCGGCCTTTATGGCGCCAAGGCCTTGCTGGCCATGCCGCCCCTGGCGCTGCCGCAGTTGGTGATCAACCTGGACATGGTGGGGCGCGGCCCGGTGCTCTATGCCGCCGGCACCCGCGATAACCCGGCCTTAAAGCCCCTTGTTGCCCAGGTGGCCAAGGACGCCCCCCTTTGTCTGCGGCCAGGGCACGACAGCCGGCAAAGCCAGCGCGGCAGCGCCCTGGTCACCGACTGGCGCAATGCGTCCGACCATGCTCCCTTTCGGGAAGCGGGCATTCCTTATCTTTATCTTGGCAACGATACCCACGGCGATTGGCACAATCGCACCGACAGGGCAGAGCGGCTGCGCCCAGCATTTCTGGCGGCTGTAGCCCAAACCACCTTAACGCTGCTGTCGCAGCTGGATGACAAGGGCTTGAGCAAGTGGCAGGCTGAGCCTAAAGGAGGTGATCATGACTAAAGTGATGAAGGACTCGTTGGGGGAAGTCAGCCTGCCTGACGGTGCCCTCTATGGCCCCCAGACCCAAAGGGCGGTCAACAACTTCCAATTGTCCGGTGAACCCATGCCTTGGCGGTTCCTGGCCAGCCTTATCGAGATCAAGCGCGCTGCCGCCCAGACCCACCTGACCCTGGGGCTGCTGGACGACACCAAGGCCCAGGCCATCATCAAGGCGGCCGACCAGCTGCTGGCGGACAAGCCCCTGGACGCCTTCCCGGTGGAGGTGTTCCAGACCGGCTCCGGCACCTCCAGCAACATGAATGTCAACGAAGTGATAGCAAGCCTGGCCGGCAACGGCGTGCAGCCCAATGACGACGTCAACATGGGCCAGAGTTCCAACGACACGGTGCCGGCGGCGCTGCAACTGTCGGTGCTCAAAGGCCTGGAAAAGGGGCTGCTGCCCAAGCTGCATCACCTGGCCAAGACCATTGAAGTCAAAGCCCAAAGCCTCGATACCGTGGTCAAGACCGGCCGCACCCACCTGATGGACGCCATGCCGCTCACCTTCGGCCAGGAACTTACCACCTGGCAGGTGCAGCTGGAGGGGGTAGAGCTGGAGCTGCGCCATGCCATCAAGCGGCTGGCCCAGTTGCCCCTGGGGGGCACGGCGGTGGGCACAGGTATCAACGCCGACCCCAGGCTGGCGGACGGAGTCTGCGTGCGCCTGTCCGAGCGGCTGCACCTGTCGGTTGAGGCCCACGACTGGCCCTTTGCCCATATGGCGGCGGTTGATGCGCCTTTGGCGGCGTCGGCGGCCCTTCGCCAACTGGCGGTGGTGCTGATGAAGGTCAGCAACGACCTGCGCTGGATGAACTCGGGGCCCCTGGCGGGCCTTGGGGAGATCAGCCTGCCGGCCTTGCAGCCGGGGTCGAGCATCATGCCCGGCAAGGTCAACCCGGTTATACCTGAGGCCCTGGCCATGGTTTGCGCCCAGATCATGGGTCTGGACGCCGCCAATGCCGTCGCCGCCCAAAGCGGCAACTTCCAGCTCAACGTGATGCTGCCGCTGCTGGCCCGCAACCTTAACCAAATGGTGGACCTGCTGGGCAACGGCTGTGAGCACCTGGCCGACAAGGCCATTGCCGGCTTTACCGTCAACCAGGACAGGGTCAACGAAAGCCTCGACAAGAACCCGATATTGGTGACCGCCCTTAACAGCGAGATCGGCTATCTTAAGGCCGCTGCCATCGCCAAGAAGGCCTATGCCGAGGGGCGCCCCATACTGGAGGTGGCCAAGGAAGAAACCGACCTGGGCGAAGCCCAGCTAAAGACCCTATTGGACCCAAGGAAACTGTGCAGGCCCCAGGATGAATGAATACGGATACTGGCTAGACAGCCGCCACACCCTCAAGGAAACCGAGCGCCTGGACGCCCTGGCCCAGCCAGAACCCCTTTGGCTGCACCTGGACCGCACCCGCGACGACACCCGCCAGCTTCTTAAAAGCCGCTTTCCCCACCATCTGGTGGAGGCGGCCCTGGCCGAGGAAACCCGGCCCCGCTGGCAATACGATCCGGACGGCACCCTGCTTTTGATCATGCGCGGCATCAACTTCAACCCCGGCAAGGAAGCCGAGGACATGGTGTCCTTGCGCTGCCTGGTCAACGACCAGAACCTGGTGACCCTGGCCGGCCAGGGCCTCAAGTCGGTGTCCGAAGCCACCGACAAGCTGGGCCGGGCCAACGACGGCTCCAATACCTGGCTGATGCTGGGGGAGATCCTGCGCAACCTGGTACGGGGCGCCGACGAGCATTTAAAGCGCCTCACCGAGGGGCTGCTGGACATGGAAGTGTCTTGGCTGGAGAACAAACCCGATCTTCGCAGCCCCATCCTCAACCTCGACCGGCGCCTGTTGAGCCTGCGCCGCTACATAGAGCCGCAGCAGGAGATGGTCGAAGAACTCACCGATGAGCTGGAAGACGAGCTGGCCCCCGAGCCCCTGCGGCTGCTGCTGGAAGTGCAGGACCGCATGACCAGGCTGCTGGAAAGCCTTAATATCCTTAGGGAAAGGGTAAAGCTGCTGCGGGACGACATGAACGCCGAGCGCGACGCTCAGATGAACAAGACCCTGTACCTGCTGTCCATCGTCACCGCCCTGTTCCTGCCTTTGTCGGTTATCACCGGCTACTTCGGCATGAACGTGGGTGGGTTGCCCTGGGTGGAAGATCCCCGGGGCTGGCTGTGGGTCAGCGCCCTGATGGGGGGCTGTTTCGTGCTGTCGGGGCTGGTTATGTGGTGGCGGCGCTGGTTCTGAGCCGTTATCATGGCGCCACAAAAAAACATGCTCACCGGAGATCCCCATGCTTAAGCCAAGGCAACAGGCCAAGACCGTTGTTAACCGCCCGCAACTGAACCTGCGCCCCGAGCTCAAGGTGCTGGGTAAAGACGAACTGGCTCTGGCCCAGGACGTGATTGACGACTTTGGCTGGAAAGCCGGCGACCAACTGCTGGTCAGCGCCGAAGGCGGCAGCCTGCTGGTGACCAACCTGTCCCAGCGCGACGTGGCCCAGACCCGCTTTAACCGCGAGGCCCGCAGCCTGATCAGCGCCCTGGAAGACGACGAGCTGCCCCTGCGCCGGGTACGGGTGTTCTTCAAAGGCGAACTGGTCCAGGTGCTGGAAGCCGACGAGCATGAGTGCGACGAGCACTGCAGTCACGACTGATAAAAAAGCCGCCCCAAGGGCGGCTTTTTTAATGCCAGCTGCGGGTATCCAGGCCGTAGAAGGCCACCAGCAACCGGTAGATGTCGGGCTCAGCCTCGGCCAGATCGGCGCCCCGCTCAAAGAACAATTCTGACAAGACCGCAAAAAATTCTGCCGGATCGGTGGCCCCGTAAGGGTCGATAAGGCCGTAAAAGCCGCCGCGCACCGCCTGGCAGTGGCGCTGATAGGCCTCCTGGAAGGTGGCTTGCCAGCGCTTGGCATCGGGCAGGCTTTGCTGCAGCGGCGCCCCTGTGGCCAGGCCCTTGGCTTGGTCCAACTGGTGGGCAAACTCATGTACCACCAGGTTTTCTCCGTCAAAGGGCTGGGCGGCGGCATGAAGGCAGCCGGCCCAGCTCAGAATAACCCGCCCGTCTTCCCAGGACTCTCCCGCCAGGTGCTTGCCCTGAGTGTCCACCACGCCTCCCGGCAGGTAATGGGGGGCCTTGTTGACGAAACTGTCCTCAAACAGGTAGACGCTGTGCACCGTGGGGTAGGCTGGCTCGTCGCGGCCGATGAGCAGCAGGCAGGCCTGAGCCGATACCAGCAGCCGCATCCGGTCGGTCACAGCCAAGCCCTCGCAGCCGATAAAGTCTACCCGGCTCAAGAACGATACCATCAGCCCTTCCAGCTTTCGGCGCTGGGCCAGGGGCAGGCGAGGGTAGAGGGGCATGTCCTTGGCCAGTTGCCGGCGTTGGTGGTCGGTCAGGGGCTTTTCACGGCGCCGGTAATAGGCGGCGCGCAGCTTGTCGCCGTGGAGCCACCAGGCGATCAGCAGGGCGGTCAGCAACAGCAGGGTCAGTATGGCCACAGTCATCTTCCTTAAGGGCTTGTCACCAAGGTGGGGATGAGCCAGGCAAATTGCAATGAAGGACTATGCTTTAAGAACAGGGGAGAAAGACAAGAGGTTTGTTATGCAATCGCTGATCATTCGAGACCATATGCAACACCATCCATTGAGCCTGCACCCGGAGATGCCCATCGCCACCGCCGTGGAAAAACTGCTGGCTGGCCAGCAAACCGGCGCACCTGTGGTGGACAGCAGTAACCGCCTGGTGGGCTTTGTGTCAGAGCAGGATTTTTTAGCCAAGCTTATCGAGTGCAGTTACCACTGTGAAACCGTGGCCAAGGTGTCCGATATCATGCGCACCGAAGTGCTGACCGTCGGGCCCAACGATTCGGTATTCGAGCTGGCCCTGCAGATGACCGCCCAGAAGCCCAAGGTGTACCCTGTGGTCGAAAACGGCCTGCTGGTGGGCATCATCAACAGGCGCCAGGTGTTGCTGGCCATCGATAAGAACATGCACGACTGCTACAAGGCCAGTTGACCTAAAGGCCGGCCCCAGCCGGCCTTTACCTTCCGCAAAACGCCACAATCCAGTAGCATTGGGCCGTTTCCCTTAGTGCCCAAGCGAACTTGATGTCTGACTCTGCCCCGCAAATTTCCCTTGATGACGTACCCAGCCTTGACCGCAGCCGCCTGCGCCGCCGCATCGAAGGCGCCTATAAGGTAAAGGACGAGCAAAAGCGTGCCGCTACCCTGGCCATGCTGCAAAAGGAAGTGGATAAAGCCCGCGAGCGCCTGCTGGCCCGCAAAAACCGCAGCCTGCACTTGGATTACCCGGCGCAGCTGCCGGTGGTGGCGGCAAGAGAAGACATCAAAAAGGCCATCAGCGAGAACCAGGTAGTTATCATCGCTGGCGAAACCGGCTCGGGTAAAACCACCCAGCTGCCGAAAATTTGCCTGGAGCTGGGCCGGGGCGTGGACGGCCTGATTGGCCACACCCAGCCGAGGCGGCTGGCGGCCCGCGCCGTGGCCACCCGCCTTGCCGAAGAGCTGCAAAGCGAGCTGGGCGGCCTGGTGGGCTACCAGGTGCGCTTTACCGACCACACCCGTGCCCAAACCTGCGTCAAGCTGATGACAGACGGTATCCTTTTGGCCGAAATTCAAAAGGATAAGCTGCTTCGCCGCTACGACACCCTGATCATCGACGAGGCCCACGAGCGCAGCCTCAATATCGATTTCCTGCTGGGTTACCTTCGCACCATTTTACCCAAGCGCCCCGATCTCAAGGTGATCATCACCTCCGCCACCATAGACCCTGAGCGTTTTTCCCGGCATTTCAATGACGCCCCCATGCTGGAAGTGTCGGGCCGCACCTACCCAGTGGAGGTGCGCTATCGCCCCATTACCGACGAAGAAAAGGAAAAGGACCAGCTCCAGGCCATTTTTGACGCCGTAGACGAGCTGTTCCGGGAAGGGCCCAGGGGCGACATCCTGATTTTCATGAACGGTGAGCGGGAGATCCGCGACACCGCCGACGCCCTGGAAAAACGCAAGCTGCGTCACACCGAGATTTTGCCGCTGTTCTCAAGGCTTTCTGCTGCCGAGCAAAACCGCATCTTCGCCTCCCACGGCGGGCGGCGCATCGTGCTGGCCACCAACGTCGCCGAAACCTCCTTGACGGTGCCCGGCATCAAGTACGTGATTGACCCAGGCACGGCCCGCATCAGCCGCTACAGCTACCGCACCAAGGTGCAGCGCCTGCCGATTGAGGCCATCAGCCAAGCCAGCGCCAACCAGCGTAAAGGCCGCTGTGGCCGTACCGAGCCCGGCATTTGTATCCGCCTCTACAGCGAAGAGGACTTTACCGGCCGCCCGGAATTTACCGAGCCGGAGATCCTACGCACCAACCTCGGCGCCGTTATCCTGCAAATGCTGTCTTTGGGCCTGGGGGATATCGAAGCCTTTCCCTTTGTGGAAGCGCCGGACAGCCGCTTTGTCAAAGACGGCCTTAACCTTCTGGACGAGCTGGGGGCCATTGACGGGCGCGAGCTTACCGACATCGGCCGCCAGTTGGCCAAATTGCCGGTAGACACCCGCCTGGCCCGCTGCTTGGTAGAAGGGGCCAAACGGGGCGCCCTAAAAGAGCTTTTGATCATCAGCGCGGCCCTTGCCATCCAGGACCCGCGAGAGCGCCCCCTGGATGCCCAGCAAAAAGCCGACGAGCAGCACCGGCGCTTTGCCCACCCCGAGTCCGATTTTTATGCCTTCGTAAACCTTTGGGCTTACTCCGAGGCCCAGCAGCAGGCGCTATCGAGCAGCCAGTGGCGTCGCCTTTGCCAGAAGGAATTCTTAAACTACGTGCGCATGCGCGAGTGGCAGGACTTGACCGAACAGCTGCGCGAATTCTGCGACGAGTTGGGCTTTAAGGAAAACAGCGAGCCGGCCAGTTACGAGGCCATTCACCAGTCCCTGCTGGCCGGGCACCTGTCCAACCTCGGCTTTAAAGATAAAGAACGGGAATACTTCGGCGCCCGCCAAAGCCGCTTCTTGCCGTTCCCGGGCTCTACCATCGACAAAAAGCCCAAGTGGCTGATGGCCGCCGAGCTTACCGAGACCTCGCGCCTTTTTGCCCGCACCCTGGCAAGGGTCGAACCGGAATGGGCCGAACAGCTGGCCGGGGAGCGGGTCAACCGCAGCTACTTTGAGCCCCACTGGGAGAAAAACCGCGCCAACGTGGTGGCCTACGAGCAGGTGAGCCTCTACGGCCTGGTGCTTATTCCCCGCCGGCGCATCGATTATGGCCGCATCAACCCCATTGAGGCGCGCACCATTTTTATCCGAAGCGCCCTGGTGGAAGGAGAATTTCGCTGCCGGTTGCCGTTCTTTAAGCACAACCAGCAGCTGATTAAGAGCCTTGAGGCCCTGGAGGACAAATCCCGGCGCCGCGACATCCTCATTGAAGACGACACCCTGTTCGCCCTGTACGACGCCAGGCTTCCCCAAAACGTCTTTGACGGCCGCACCCTGGACCATTGGTGGCGCCGCACCGACGAAAAGGCCCAACAGGCGCTGCTGTTTACCGAAGCAGACCTTTTAGCCCAAGACACCGACCACGTTACCGAAAACGCCTTCCCCAACAGCTGGGCCCAGGGCAACCTGCGTTTCCCCCTCAAATACCGCTTTGAGCCGGGCCAGGACGACGACGGCGTGACGGTGCAGCTGCCGCTGGCGGCCCTAAACCAGGTGGAGCCCCAAGGCTTTGACTGGCAGGTGCCGGGCTTGCGTGAAGAACTGGTGATTGCCCTGATTAAGGGCCTGCCCAAGCCGGTGCGCCGCAACTTTGTGCCGGCCCCCAACTACGCCCAGGCCGCCCTTGGCCGCATGGCGCCGCTGGAAGGGCGGCTGATTGAAAAGCTCAGCGACACCTTGCGGCAAATGACCGGGGTGCGCACCGAGTTGGAGCTTTGGGAGCAATCCAGCATTGCCGAGCACCTTAAGATGCGCTTTTCGGTGATGGACGAGACCGGCAAAGAGCTAGCGGCGGGGCGCGACTTGCTGGCGCTCAAAGCCAAGCTCAAGGGCGCGGTTAAAGAAACCCTGGCGCAAGTGGCCACCCCCGGCATTGAGAAGGCCAAGCTCACCGAGTGGAGCTTTGGCGCCCTGCCAGAGGTCTTTGTGGAAAAGCGCCAGGGCCTGGAAATCAAAGCTTACCCGGCGCTGGTGGACGAAAAAGACAGCGTCGCGGTCAAGCTCTTTGACAGCCCCGCCGCGCAGCTCGATGCCCAGCAAAAGGGCCTGCGCCGCCTGCTGCTGTTGAACGTGCCGTCGCCTATCAAGCACCTGCAGGACACCCTGCCCAACAAGGCCAAGCTGGGGCTTTACTTCAACCCCTTTGGCAAGATTGGCGATTTGATTGATGACTGCATCAGCGCCGCCGTCGACAGCCTTATCCAAGGCATTGATTGCCGCGATGCAGCCGCCTTTGTAGCTCTTAAAGACAAAGTGCGGGCAGAGCTGAACGACACCGTGGTGGACATCGCCAAGCTGGTGGAGCAAATTCTGGTGCGCCATAACGCCATTAAAAAACGCCTCAAGGGCAAGACCGATCTGACCATGGTGCGGGCCCAGGCCGATATCCAGGCCCAGCTCGACGGCCTGGTGTTCAAGGGCTTTGTTGCCGCCACCGGCGCGGCGCGCTTAAAAGACGTTACCCGCTACCTTGACGCCATAGAGCGGCGCCTGGAAAAACTGCCCATCGACCCCAACCGTGACCGGGTACACCAGGGCAAGGTAGAGAACGTGCAGGACAAACTGGGCCAATACCGCGCCAAGGTGCCCAAGGGCCTCAGTGAGCCCGGCTGGCTGGTAGAAGCGCGCTGGATGATAGAGGAGCTGAGGGTCAGTTATTTTGCCCAGCAGCTGGGCACCCCTTACCCCATCTCCGACAAGCGCATCTGGAACTTTATGGAAGAGAAGGCCAAGGACGGTTAAGGCCCTGGCCAAAGAAAAAGGCGCCCTTGGGGGCGCCTTTTTTATTTGCGGCTAAGGTTATGAAAAGCCAAATAAAAGGAATTGCCGTGGACAAAGCCGCCTTTTTCGCCGCCATAGGGCAGGGCAACGAGCTCAAGGTCTTTGAGCTGTTAAAGCAAAGCCCCGGGCTTATTGCCAGCCGTTTGGAGGGCATAAGCCCGGTACTTTACGCCTGCTACCAGGGCCAACCGGCCCTGGCCCGGGAGCTGGCAGCCAAGGTGGACCTGGATATCTGGGAAGCGGCCGCCCTTGACGATGTTCATGCCATCCAAAGGGTGCTTGCGGAAAATGGCGCCTTGGTATCCTTACTGGCCCGGGACGGCTTTAGCCCCCTGCACTTGGCTGCCTTTTTTGGCGCCCCGGCCGCCTTGAAATGGTTGCTTGGGGCCGGGGCCGAGGTTAACCAAAGCGCAGCCAATGACGCCAAGGTGCAACCGCTCCATTCCGCCGTGGCCAATAGCGACAGGGAAAGCCGCCTCGATTGCACCCAGGCCTTGCTGGAGGCCGGGGCCGAGGTCAATGCCCGCCAGGCCGGCGGCTTTACGGCGCTGCACAGCGCCTACCATCAAAAAGATCAGGAACTTATCGCCCTGCTGCTGGCCTTTGGCGCCGATACCCAGGCCTGCAGCGATGACGGCCGCCTGCCCAAGGATCTTTTCCAATAAAAAGCCCCGCTTGGCGGGGCTTTTTACTTACTGCACTTCAATGCGTTTGGGTTCGTGCAGCAGCTTGGATTTGGGCAGCGCCAAGATCAGCAGGCCGCTGTCGAAGCGGGCCTCGATGGCGCCGGGGTCGATGTTGTCCGGCAGGCTGAAGCTGCGGCTGAATTTACCGTAGCTGCGCTCGGTGCGGTGGTTTTGGCCTTTTTCCTCGCGGCTGCGCTCGCCGCTTACCGTCAGCATCCCCTGGTGCACCGATACCTCGATGTTTTCCTTGGCAATGCCGGGCACTTCAAAGGCCAGGTGGAAGGCCTGCTCGTCCTCGTCGATATCCACTGCCGGCAGCCAGCCGCTGGCCTCGCGGTTTTGGCGCTGGAAGTAGCGGTTAAAGAGGTTGTCCATTTCCTTGAAGGGATCCCAGGTTACCAGTGACATAAACACCTCCAGTGAGTTGGGTCTCACTATCTATATGGTGCCTGCCCTGGAGCTTTCAATAGATCGCCCTGGCGATTATTTGTTCTGGATCAAGGTTGGGGTGGGCCATAAAAAAAGCCCCGCGATGCGGGGCTTTTTGTTAGCTGACCTGTACCACCAGGCCTTTAAGGTAGAGGCCTTCGGGGTAGTGGACGTTGACCGGGTGGTCGGCGGATTGGCTTAAAAAGCGCAGGATTTGTGCGTCGCGGCCTGCGTCCAGGGCGGCGTCGGCGACAATCTTCTGGAATAGGCCCATGTCCATCAGGCCGGAGCAGGAGAAGGTCAGCAGTATGCCGCCGGGGCGCAGCAATTTCAGGGCATGGAGGTTGATGTCCTTGTAGCCCCGGGCCGCGCCCTTGATGTTGGCCTTGGAGTCCACGAACTTGGGCGGGTCCAGCACGATAACGTCAAACTGGCGGCCCTCGCTGGCGTAGCGGCGCAGCAGGGCAAAGACGTCTTCTTTGACGAAGTCGCAGCGGCTTTCGTCCAGGCCGTTCAGGGCCAGGTTGTCTTTGGCCAGGGCCAGGGCCGACTCGGACACGTCCACCTGGGTAACATGCTTGGCGCCGCCTTTAAGGGCATAGCAGCCAAAACCACCGGTGTAGGCAAAGCAGTTCAGTACCTCTTTACCGTCCACATAGGGCAGCACGGCGGCGCGGTTGTCCCGCTGGTCCAGGTAGTAGCCGGTCTTGTGGCCTTGGACCAGGTCCACCCACAGCTTGACGCCGTTTTCCATGATGGCCACTTTGCCGGGCAGCTCCCCTTGTAGGGTTTGCACCAGGGGCACCAGCTCTTCTTTGCGGCGCACTTCCACGTCGGAGCGTTCGTGGATAACGCAGCCGGGGAAGCGGGCCTTGAGGGCGGCTACTATGGCGTCACGCCAGACATCGGCACCGATGGACAGCAGCTGGCAGACCAGCACGTTGTCGTAGCGGTCGATAGTGATGCCGGGTAGGCCGTCGGACTCGGCCGCCACCACCCGGTAACCGGTGATGCCTTCCCGTTCCACCATGGGGCGGCGGCGTTCGTCGGCGGCATTGATGCGGCGGGCGAAAAAGTCGGCGTCCACTTCTTCGTTCTTGTCGAAGGTCCAGACCCGGGCACGAATTTGCGAGGCAGGGGAATAGGCAGCCCGCGCCAGCCAGGTGCCGTCTTGGCTGTAGATCTCCACCGTATCGCCGGCCTTGGGCTTGCCTTTGCTGTGGTGCACGGCCCCGGCGAAGATCCAGGGGTGGCGACGTTTGACGGATTTTTCACGGCCTTCGGCCAAAACCAGGGCGTTACGGGGCATGGGGCTGCCTTGTGGAGAAAAAAGGGGCCGAGATTGTAGCAAATAAAAAGCCGGGCGGTGCCCGGCTTGGTTCAGATCTTCAGGCCTTTTAGGATATCGGCCAGGCTGCGGGCCAACCCTTGTAGCTCCTGGGTGCCCTTGGCGTTGTCCTGGGCGGCCTGTTCCACCGACAGGGACTGCTGGCGCACTGCCGTGATGTTCTGGGCAATCTCTTCGGCCACGGCGCTTTGTTCCTCGGCGCTGGCGGCGATTTGCGCCATCATCGAGAACACCTGTTCGGAGTGGCGGGTGATGGTGGTGAGATCTTCACCGGCCTGGGCGATGAGGGTGCCCCCGTGCTCGGCCTGTTGCACCGTCTTGTCCATGATCCGCGCCACTTCGCCGGTACCGGCCTGCAGGGCTTCAATCATCTTTTGGATCTCCACCGTGGCCTGCTGGGTGCGGGCCGCCAGGGTGCGCACTTCGTCGGCTACCACCGCAAAACCCCGGCCCTGCTCACCGGCCCTGGCCGCTTCGATGGCGGCGTTCAGGGCCAACAGGTTGGTCTGTTCGGAAATGCCGTTGATGGTGGTGACCACCTCGTCGATGCGCCGGGCGTTGTCGTTGACCTTGGTCACGGCAGCGCTGGCCTCGAAGATCTCTCTGGACAAGGCCTCGATGGCACCAATGGTCTGCTGGATATTGCGGGCGCCTTTTTGCGACTCGTTGGAGGCATGTTGGGTTTCGCCTGAGGCGTCTTCGGCGTGGCGGGCCACTTCCTTGACGGTGGCGCTCATCTCTTCCATGGCGGTGGCCAGGGAGTCCAGGCTTTGGCGCTGGTCTTGGGCCAGGCGCTGGGTGTTGGCCGCTTCGCTGCCGAACAGATCGGCAGAGCCGCCCAGGGCGTCTGAGCTTTCCTTGATGAGTTTGACCAATTGGTGCTGGCGCTCGGCCAGCTTGTCGATGGCGATGGCCAGGGTGGAGAACTCGTCACGGACCGGGAAGAAATTGAGGCGGAAGGTGAGATCCCCCTCGGCGACTTTGGTCAGGGCCTGCACCTGGGTGTAGAGGGCGCCGCCGATAAAGGTAGAAACGTAATAGGTGATGATGCTGAGCAGCACCAGGGCCGCGCCCAGCAAGACCAGGTAGTCCTGGCTGGTGGCCCAGAACTCCGCTTCTTCGAGGGGGCTATGCAGGCTCAGGTACCAGTCCCGGCCCGGAACGCTGGTGGCAGCCATGATCTGGCCGTGCTCAACCTGGGCGCTTTGGGCAAGGCGTTCCAGTTTATTGGACAGGCTGCCGGCAAAGCCGGGGAAGGGGCGGCCATTGGCCTGGTACAGGGCCAGATCGTCCCCTGCGGCTTTGACCGCCTTGATGGCCTCAGCCTCGGGCAGCACGGCCAGGGCCTGGGCCAGGGTCTGTACCTGGGCCTGGGCCAGATGCAGCTGTTCGTCCTCCAGGGCCTTGAAGTCGCGGCTGATGCCTATGCTGGCAAGCAGCACCATTACCAGCATGGGAAGACCGAAGAGAAGGAAGAGTTTTTCTTGTAATTTCAGGTGGATAAGATACTTGTCAATCCAGCGAAACTTGACTTCGCGCATGGGCAATCCTCGAAAGCAAGGTGAGCGGTGTCATTGTCGGCCCGGGAGGCAAAAACTTGACACTCTGTCAGAACCCAGCAAGGGGCATGCCTAGTTTACGCGAGGTATGGGCTCTCCTGCATCTATTGCCTTGACCGCTGCCCTAAGGGCCGCCAGCTTGCCTTCCCCCTCTGCCAATTGCGCCTGGCTAAGGCCCTGTTGGCGGCCCTTTTCAATCAGGGCTTCCAGTTCGCTAATACGGCTGCGTGCCGCCAGGGCAAAGGCCTGCAGCTGCGCCTGGTGGCGCTTGTCTTCTTCTTTTAGGTATTGGTCCGGGTCGGCCAGGGGCCTCGGCGCCGTGGGGATAGTGCGGGTCAGCGGCGGCGTGGCCGGGTCGGTAAGGGGCACCGGCGCCACAGGTTCGGCGTCCAGTGCCGGCACCGGTGCCGGCAGGGTCTGCTGCGGCTCTGGGGCCAGTTGGCTGACAGGCGCGGGCAAGGGCTGCGGTTGGGCCTGCGCCGGCCAAGGCTGGGCTTTGGCCTGGGACGGGCTGTCGGCGGGCCAAAGCCAGGCAAAAAGAGCCAGTACCGGCAGGGCAAGGAGTAACCGCTTCATTTGGCCTCCCGGCGCAGCTGTTGCAACAGGGCCTGCCAGTTGGCCTTGGCCTTTTCCCGGGCTATGGCCTGGCGGGCGGTGAAGGCGACCGATTCGGAGTCGGCGGCCAGCGACTGGTAATGGCGGGCCAGCACCTCTACCTGGCCAAAGCGGCCCGAGGGTAGCCGGATAACGGCAGAGCGCCCTTTTGCCGGGGTAACAAAGGCCAGAGTGCGCAGCACATCCCCCTGGGCGTCTTGGCGTGCCAGGCGCTGGGGCTCGGGGCTAAGGCTTACCAGGCTGTCTTGGGTCTCGCCTTCAAAGAATCGAGCGTCCACGGCGGCCAGCTGGCGAAAATCGTCCTGGTGGCGCCGGTAGTAAAGGGCAATCTGGTCGGCCGTCACTTCTTTGGCCAGTTGCCTGAGCACCGGGCTTTCCTGGTGGGGATCGTCCGACAGCCCCAAGTGCTGCATCAACCAGACCCTGTCCAGGCGGTTTTCCACCAAGGCGCGGGCGCAGGCAACCTTGTCCTTGTCCCAGCCCTGGTTGGCAAGCCAGGTGGGAGCCAGGGCCAGGGTGGCCTGCTGCCACAGTAGGGCTTCCAGCAGGGCTTTGTCCCCTTGTTGCAGGGCCAGGCGCTGCTGCAGATTTAGGCCGTCAAGGTCGGCTGGCTGCCATTGGCGGCTGCCAAGGCGCAACAGCGCGCCGTCAAACTTGGCCGCTTGGCGGGCGGCCTTGGCGGCCTCGCCGATAAAGGGGGACACCAGGCTGAGCCATTGCTCATCCACCTGGCGTTGGTGGCTGCTGCCTACCCGGCTGGCCTGGTGCACGGCGCCGGGGTAGTGGGCCCTGGCATAGGGGCCCAGCAGGGCGTCGTCCGCCAGTTGCGCGGCCACGGTCGGCTCCGGCAGTTTGCTCATCAAGGCCAGGCGCGCCAGCAGATCCGGGGTAGGGCAGGCGGCCCACGAGGGGCCGCCGAGCATCAGCGCCAGGGCGCTTAGCAGGTTAACGCTGCATCGCATGGTTCAACACCTTGACCACCATGGCGATGGCGTGGGGCACTACGATGCGCCCCACCATCACCCGCTCGTTATGGTCCTTGGAATTCAGCACCAGGCCCCCTTGGCTATAGGACAGGCTGCCGCCCTGGGTGAGCAGGGGGCGGATATCGTCCTCGTCCACGGCAATGCTGTCGAAGTCGTCCAGGGCGGCGGTGACCAGATTGTCGCTGGCCAGCTGCTCGCTGTCGTAATAGTCGCGGACCCAGGACTCCCAGCCCGAGTGGTTGAGGGCCGAAGTGGTCCAGGTGTGGTGGGGCTGAAGGAGGTCGGTGGAGTGCAGGCTGAAGCCCAGGGCGTCGACGCTGTGATTGGCCAGGTAGCGGCCGTACCAGTACTGGGCCAGGTTGTCGATGGGCTGGAAGGGCATGGTCTCGAAGTCTTGGTACATGCCGTAGTTGGAGGTGGAGCCTTGGCGGTAATGGGCTTCGGTCAGGCCGTAGCTGTTGTATTCTGAGTCGTCCCCAAACCAGCCGCCCTTGCCGCCGGGGCCGTCGTCCAGGTGGTCACCCTTGAGCCAGGAGGCGGCCAGGTTGTCCACGTCCCCCCAGACGGTGAGCTTGTCGTAGTTGTAGCCGCCAAAATCGTTGCCGTGGGCATCGGGGCCCTGGGTGTGGTTTTGAAAGTGCCAGTAGGAGCTGTAGGAGACGATGCTGCTCAGGGTGCCCCACAGCGGCGCCCTGACGCAGTCGCCGGTGACGGCGCCACACAGGTAGGTGTCCTCGAAGTCGTCCACGTCATAGGCCCCCTGGCCCAGGCGCTCGGCCAACTGATCCACCGTCAGGCCGGCCTGGCTGGCGTATTGCACCAGGCGGCCGTACTGGGTGGTGTCGGGGTGGGCTTGCATGTAGGCCACGGCGTCAACGACGATGCGCTTGTGGGTGTCCTGGGTGAAGGCCTGGGCCTGGCTGGCCAGCAGGCAAGGCAGTGCTGCGATGATGATTCTTTTCATTGTCCTCGTCCCTTAGGGTTGTTGTTAACCGCAGTTAACCTAACGCTTACAAGTGACGAGAAAATGGCAGTCAGGTGAATGGCATCAATGACTTAGCTGCCGAATGATATGCATAAAAAAGCCGGCTGGCGCCGGCTTATTGCTTAGAGCTTGCTGCCCCAGAGGTCGTACTCGTCGGCGTTGTCGATGTTGACCTTGACGATGTCACCGGGCTTCACGGCGCTTTCACCGTTCAGATACACCACGCCGTCGATCTCCGGAGCATCGCCCTTGGTGCGGCCGATGGCGCCTTCTTCGTCTACTTCGTCAATCAGCACCTCTTGCACAGTGCCGACCTTGCGCTGCAGCTTGGCGGCGCTGATGCGCTGCTGGGCTTCCATAAAGCGGGCGAAGCGTTCTTCTTTGACTGCTTCGTCCACCGGGTTGGGCAGGGCGTTAGCGGTAGCCCCTTCCACCGGGCTGTACTTAAAGCAGCCCACCCGATCCAGCTCGGCTTCGTTGATGAAGTCGAGCAGCATCTGGAAGTCGTCCTCGGTTTCACCGGGGAAGCCGACGATAAAGGTGGAGCGCAGGGTGAGATCCGGTACGTCGCGGCGCCAGCGCTGGATGCGCTCGAGGGTGCGCTCCACCTGGCCGGGGCGCTTCATCTTCTTAAGGATGTCCGGGCTGGCGTGTTGCAGCGGCATATCCAGGTACGGCAGCACCTTCCCTTCGGCCATCAGCGGAATGACGTTGTCCACATGGGGGTAGGGGTAGACATAGTGCAGCCGGGTCCAGACCCCCAGCTCGCCAAGGGCCTCGGTGAGCTGGTACATGTCGGATTTGACCGGGCGGCCGTTCCAAAAATCGGTGCGGTGCTTGGTGTCGACGCCGTAGGCGGAGGTGTCCTGGCTTATCACCAGCAGCTCTTTGACGCCGGCATTGACCAGGCGCTCGGCCTCGCTCAGCACCTGGCCCACCGGGCGGGACACCAGGTCGCCGCGCATGCTGGGGATGATGCAAAAACTGCAGCGGTGGTTACAGCCTTCGGAGATCTTCAGGTAGGCGTAGTGGCGCGGAGTCAGCTTGACCCCTTGCGGCGGCACCAAGTCCAGGAAGGGGTTGTGCTGCTTGGGCACCGGCAGGTGCTTATGGACGGTGTCCAGCACCGCCTCATAGGCGTGGGGGCCGGTGATGCCCAGCACATGGGGATGAATTTCACGGATTTCATCTTCCTTGGCGCCCAGGCAGCCGGTAACGATGACCTTGCCGTTTTCATTGAGGGCTTCACCTATGGCGTCCAGGGATTCCTGTACGGCGCTGTCGATAAAGCCACAGGTGTTGACGATCACCAGGTCGGCATCGTTATAGCTGGGAACTATGTTGTAGCCCTCCACCCGCAGTTGGGTGAGGATCCGCTCGGAATCCACCAGGTTTTTAGGGCAGCCCAGGCTGACGAAGCCGACGGTCTGGTTACTCATGCTCTACCTCAAATGAAAAAGTTAGCCGCCAAAAAGGCGCCATATTCTAGCCAAGTCTGGGCCCCTGTGCACCCGGCTTGAAGGGGCTCCTGGCTATTGGTGCACAAAAGCGAATATAGACCGTCCTTTTTCAAGGGTTTTTATCGGCGCCGCCTCGGCTATCATGCAAGCCTCCCCGGCTTGGGGACTACGCTTAAAGAGACGAATTTCACCGGGAACAGGGGTATAGTACCCCGCACCCCGGTTCGTGATGTAAAGGTGAGACATGACAGCTGAAGCTGGCGAAAATGCAGTAAAGGTAAGGCGCCAGGTGGAGATCCCCGTCCTTGGAGGCCGGTATCTGGCGACCTTTATCACCTTCGACAACCTGGCTGACGGCAAGGAACACTTCGCCATCGCCCTGGGCGACTGGCAGCGAAGCGAGCCTCTGGTGCGAATGCATTCCGAGTGCGTTACCGGCGACGTCTTCCTGTCGGCCCGCTGCGACTGTGGCCCGCAGCTGGAAGAAGCCATAGTGCGGATCAGCGCCGAAGGCGGCCTTATTCTCTATCTGCGCCAGGAAGGGCGCGGCATCGGCCTTATCAATAAGCTGGACGCCTATGCCCTGCAGGATGAGGGCATGAACACCTACGAGGCCAACCGCGCCCTGGGCTTCGAAGACGATCAGCGGGATTTCACTGTGGCCGCCGAGATGCTCAAGGCCCTGGGAGTGGACCATATCCGCCTGCTGACCAACAACCCCCGTAAGGTGGCCCAGTTGACGGACAACGGCATCCAGGTGGACGGCCGGGTTGGCACCCGCGTCTATCGCAACGACCATAACGAGCGTTATCTGGCCGCCAAGAAAGAAGAAGGGCACCACGCCCTGGGTGAAGACGAACCCTGCTGCCCCGCCCACAGCAAGTACTGAGCCCCGTTCCCCGCTCCTGAAGGCCGCCCTGTGCGGCCTTTTTCCTTTCTAAAACATCGAAAAGAACCGCCAATATTCTCCGATATTCTTTTTAAATCCCTGGCTTAAGATGAAATGGCCTGTGTGGAGGAAAGACTATGTGGAAGAACTCGTCCCAGGGTTTTGGGCGCCTGGCCATCGGCATCCATTGGCTCAGTGCCCTGGCCGTCTTCGGGCTTTTTGGCCTGGGGTGGTGGATGCGCACCCTGTCCTATTACGACCCCTGGTATCGCCTGGGGCCCTGGTGGCACAAGTCCATCGGCATCAGCCTGTTGGCCTTGACGCTGCTGCGGGTGCTGTGGCGCTGGCGTAACACCAAGCCGCGTCCCCTGGGCACTGCCCTTGAGCAAAAGCTGGCGGGGTTTGGTCACGGCCTTTTATACCTGTTGCTGGTCCTGGTGATGGTGACCGGTTACCTCATTTCCACCGCCGACGGGCGCGGTATCAGCGTATTTGACTGGTTTGAAGTGCCGGCCCTGGTGACCGGCCTGCATGACCAAGCCGAAGTGGCCGGCAGTATCCATTGGTATGCGGCCTGGAGCCTGGTGGTATTGGCCCTTGGCCACGGCCTGGTGGCCCTTAAGCACCATTTCATCAATAAAGACGGCACCTTGAAAAGGATGCTGGTGACACAACCGAGCGAGGAAAACTGACATGATGAAGAAGACCCTGTTGGCAACGGCCCTGCTGGGCGCCCTGGCCACTCCGGCCATGGCCGCCGACTACGTGATTGACCACGAAGGCCAACACGCTTTCATCCAATTTAAAATCAAGCACCTGGGTTACAGCTGGCTGCTGGGCCAGTTTAACGATTTCGACGGTACCTTCAGCTACGACGACAAAAACCCCCAGGCCTCCAAAGTCTCGGTCAACATCAACACTGACAGTCTCAACTCGGCCCATGCCGAGCGTGACAAACACCTGAAGAGCAAAGACTTCCTGGACGTGGCCAGCTTCCCCAAGGCCAGTTTTGAAAGTACTGCTTTTACCCCCAAGGCTGACGGCACCGCCGTGCTCACCGGCAACTTCACCCTGCACGGCGTGACCAAGCCCATCAGTATCGATGTTACCCACATCGGTGGCGGCGCCGATCCCTGGGGTGGTTACCGTCAGGGCTTTGAAGGCACCACCTCCTTCAAGCTGGCCGATTACGGTATCAACTACGATCTGGGCCCGGCTTCCAAGGAAGTGCAGATCTACATCTCCCTGGAAGGCGTTCGTCAGTAAGGGCGCCCAAAAAGTCGCAAAAGCCGCAGCCTTAAGGGCTGCGGTTTTTTTATGTCTGCCAGCAGCATCCCGAACTCATGGGTCAGGACTGTGACCAGATCCTCTTTTGGGGGCATATTGACCACCCCGTAACGGCAAGGGCTTTGCTCAGGGGTAAAGGTGCCAAAAAGCTTGTCCCAGATAATCAACACGCCCCCGAAATTCTGATCCAGGTAAGGGGCATGGCTGGCATGGTGAACCCTGTGGTGAGAGGGGGTATTGAAGTACTTCTCAAGCCAGCCCCAAGAGCGGGGATCGGGGCTGTGAACAAAAAACTGGTAAGCCAGATTCAGGGCCACCATGGTCACTATCCAGCCAGGTTTAAATCCGAGCAAGGCCAAGGGGCTCCAAAATAACCACATTCCTACCAGGGGATAAAAAAGCGACTGGCGCAGGGCGGTGGAATAGTTAAATCCGGCCGAAGAATGATGCACCACATGGGCTGCCCAAAACCAATGGCAACGATGTGAGCAGCGGTGAAACCAGTAATAAAGAAAGTCCTGTGCGACAAAAAGCAGCAGGAAAGTGCCGGGGCCCGCTTCCAGGGTGAAAAAGCGCTGCTGATAAAGCAGCTGGTAAACCCAAAGGGCCGGGAACCAAACCAGCCATTCGCTCAGTTGATAGCTGGCGGCCAGCAACATATTGCGAAAAGTCTCCCCTTTTTGATATCGCATCGGGTGCTGGTATTGTTCCTTGAGGATAAGGCCGAGAAATATCGGCGCCGCCAGGAGTAATAACAGGGTGTCCATGCAGAGCGTCCTTTACCGTGTGCCTTTTAGCATGCCAAGGGCAGGGGGCTATCGCTTGTTCCCAAAGGCCAGCCCATGGTGAACAGCTGCCAACTGGATATCACCTGGCCTTACCTCGAGCCCCTCTACCTGGCTTTGGGCCAGCCAGCCCCCGCTGAGGCTGGCCAGAGCCGCCTGGATGCCGGGCTGTACTTCAAGGCTTTGGCTCAGGGCTGCGCCCAATCACGGAGTTTTGCCGTTGACATGGGCCTTGGCGCCCGCGCTGCCGACTACCTGGTGCTGGGGCAGCTGCTGCAAAGCTGTAATCGCCTGGAACAAGCCCTGGCGGCCCTGCTGCGTTACCAATGGTTGGTAGCCAGGTTGGGAGAAGCCAGGTTGCAGTTGGAGGGGGAGCTGGCCCTGCTTTGCTGGCAGCCCTGGCCTGGGGTGCCGGACCTGGCCGTGGAGCGCAATATGGCCGGCTGGCTGGGCTATGCCCGCTTTTTACTGGGACCCGGCTACCAACCGTTGTCTCTGGACCTTGGCCATAGGGCGCCTGGGGCTGAAGCCATGCTGAGCCAGCGCCTGGGTTGCCCGGTGCGGTTTGGCGCCGCCCAGAATGCCCTGGTCTTTCCCAGGAGCTGGCTGGATTTGCCGTTGCGGGGTGACGAGGGCCTACATCAGCACCTTACCCAGTATGCCGAGGGGCATTTACGGCGCCTGGCGCCGGACAGTCGCAGCCAGGCCCTGGCGGCCATGGACAGCCTGGTGGGGCAGCAACTGGTCACCCTGGAAGCCGTGGCCGATGCCCTGGCCCTGTCACCCAGGCAGTTACAGCGCCAACTGGCTCGGGAGGGGCTTTGCTTTCGGGAGTTGCTCGACAGCTGGCGGGCCGGCCAGCTCGCCGCCCTGGCGGAAAAGGACTGGGGGTGGAGTGAAATTGCCGCCGCCCTTGGTTATGCCGAGCAGGGGGCCCTTATCAAGGCTTGTCGCCGCTGGTATGGCTGTACGCCAGGGGAACTTAAAAAGAAAAAGGGACCCTAAGGTCCCTTTATTAATAAGGCTAAGCCTTATTTGATCAGGTAAGCGTCCAGGCTGCCGCCGTTGTCGACGATTTCCTTGAATACTTTGGGCATGCGGCCGATACCGGTCCACAGGTGCTCTTCACCGTCTTTTTCCAGGCGGTATTTGGGGGCGCGCTTGGCACCTTTACCACCACGGCGGGAAGCGGGGGCGCCAGCGCCACCGAGGATATCTTCGGCAGAAATACCGGCTTCAGCCATGGCTTTACGCAGTTCGTCGATTTTCGCAACGCGCTCGGCATCTTCTTTTTGGCGCTCTTCTTCTTCGGAGGCGCGTTGCTCGATAATGGCGTCCAGCTTGCCTTTGATTTCTTCGAGCTCTTGCAGGCTCAGTTCTTTAGTGGCGGCATTCAGGCGACGTTGGTTGCCCAGAATCTGCAGAAAATCTGACATTGGGTGGTCCTTAAAGTGGTGCAAGGAATTTGAGACACTCTATTTTTAAAAAAGGATCGCCCTTATTGCAAGGGGAAAATAAAAAAAAAGCGGCTAAGCCGCTTTTTTTACATATTGGGGTAGTTGGGTCCGCCTGCCCCTTCTGGGGTAACCCAGAGGATATTTTGAGAAGGATCCTTGATATCGCAGGTTTTACAGTGGATGCAATTTTGCGCATTGATTTGTAAACGCTTGGCACCCTCTTCCTCAACAATTTCATAAACGCCTGCCGGGCAATAGCGCTGTGCCGGCTCGTCAAAACGGGGCAGGTTGTAGGCAACCGGTACCTCGGGATCCTTGAGTTTTAAATGACAGGGCTGATTTTCTTCGTGGTTGGTATTGGAAATAAAAACTGAACTCAGCCTGTCAAAACTCAATTTGTTATCGGCTTTGGGATATTGGCGTGGCTGATGAAGATCCACGGTTTCTAATTGCAGGTGATCCGCTACCGGATCGGACAGGCGCCAAGGTGCCTTGCCTCCCAGCAGGTTTTGCTCCAGCCAGTTATAGGCGCCTCCCAGCAAGGGGCCCCAGCGGTGCAAGGCGGCCCCGAAATTGCGGGCGCCGTGCAGCTCTTGATATAGCCAGGAGGCCTCGAAACGGCGGGCAAAATGGCTGGCGGTCAAGGGTTCTTCCCCTTTGAAGTCGTCAACCAAGGCTTCGGCGGCCAACATCCCCGATTTCATGGCGGTGTGGCTGCCTTTGATTTTGGCAAAGTTGAGGGTGCCGGCGTCACAGCCGATGAGCATGCCGCCGGGAAAGACCGGCTGGGGCAGGGCATGGAGCCCTCCTTTGGCGATGGCCCTGGCGCCGTAGCTGATCCGCTCGCCGCCCTTAAGGTATTGGGCAAAGAGGGGGTGGTGCTTCATGCGCTGGAATTCATCGAAGGGGGAGAGGTAAGGGTCCTTGTAATTAAGGTCCACGATCAACCCCACCGACACCAGGCCGTCTTCCAGGTGGTAGAGAAAACTGCCGCCGGTGGCGGTCTTGTCCAGGGGCCAGCCGGCGCCGTGCACCACCAGGCCGCTCTGGTGCTGTTCCTTGGGAACTTGCCACAGCTCCTTAAAACCGATGGCGTAATGCTGGGGCTCCTTGCCCTGGTCCAGCTTGAAGCGCTCCAGCAATTGTTTGCCAAGGTGGCCACGGCAACCTTCGGCGAACAGGGTCTGGCGGGCTGTCAGGTTCATACCCGGCTGGAACTGGGGGCCTTCGCTGCCGTCCTTTAGGCGGCCCATGTCACCGGTTTGAATACCGGTGACCTTGCCGTTGTCATCGAACAATACCTCGGCGGCGGCAAAGCCGGGATAGATCTCCACCCCCAGGGCTTCGGCCTGTTCGGCCAGCCAGCGGCACAGGTTGCCAAGGCTGATGATGTAGTTGCCGTCATTGTGCATGGGCTTGGGAATGGCCCAGCCGGGCAGGGCTGTCTGGCCCTTTTCGTTCAGCAGGTACAGTTCGTCACCGCTGACCGGCGTATTTAGCGGTGCCCCCTGGTGCTGCCAGTCGGGAAACAGCTCGTTCAAGGCGCGGGGTTCGAAAAGGGCGCCGCTCAGAATATGGGCTCCCACTTCCGAGCCTTTTTCCACCACGCAGACCATCAAATCCGGGTCCAGTTGCTTGAGGCGACAGGCCGCCGACAAGCCCGCCGGACCGGCGCCGACGATGACGACATCAAATTCCATGGTTTCGCGTTCCATAGGGACTCCTGCTCGAAAAATGGCAGCCTAATACACTGCTCTTATCTGTGGCTTATCAAGTTGACGTTTACGTTAACAGGAAGTATTTTGGCGGTAAAGCTGGGCGCGGTCCAATGACAGCCCCGAAACTGCTTGCTGAGGAGTTACCGATGAAGGTACTGGTCGCGGTAAAGCGCGTCATAGATTACAACGTCAAGGTCCGGGTGAAAGCCGACCAGAGCGGCGTGGACCTGGCCAACGTCAAGATGGCCATCAACCCTTTCTGTGAAATTGCCGTGGAAGAAGCGGTGCGCCTTAAAGAACAGGGCACCGCTACCGAGGTGGTTGCGGTTTCGGTGGGCTCTGATGCCTGCCAAGAACAGCTGCGCACCGCCCTGGCCCTGGGGGCCGACAGGGCCATCCAGGTCAAAACCGAAGAGGGCCTGGACTCCCTGCTGGTGGCCAAGCTGCTGGCCAAGGTCTGTGACCAGGAAAAACCGGATCTGGTGATCCTCGGTAAACAAGCCATCGATTCCGACAACAACCAGACCGGCCAGATGCTGGCGGCCCTTAACGACTGGCCCCAGGCTACCTTTGCTTCCAAGCTGGTAGTCGAAGGCCAGGAACTGCTGGTGACCCGGGAAGTGGACGGCGGCCTGGAAACCGTGGCGGTGGCCCTGCCGGCGGTGGTCACCACCGACCTGCGCCTCAACGAGCCCCGCTATGCCACCCTGCCCAACATCATGAAGGCCAAGCGCAAGCCCCTGGACCAGTTGGACGGCGCCGCCCTTGGGGTGGATTTGGCACCCCGGGTCAAGGTGCTGGCGGTAACGGCGCCGCCGGTGCGCCAAGGGGGCGAGAAGGTCGACAGCGTCGACAGCCTCATCGACAAACTGCGTAACCAAGCGAAGGTGATCTGATGAGCATTCTGGTCATTGCCGAACACGACAACAAACACCTCAAACCGGACACCGCCAAGGTGCTGAGCGCCGCCCGTGCCATGGGCGACGACATCCACCTTTTGGTGGCCGGTCACCAATGCCAGGAGGTTATCCGTGCTGCAACTGAACTTGATGGTGTCGCCAAAGTCCTGGTGCTGGATGAGGCGCGTTTTGCGCACGCGCTGCCGGAAGCCCTGAGCCAGGCCATAGTGGCCCTGGCCGCTGACTACAGCCACCTGGTGGCGGCCAGTTCCACCACTGGCAAGAACCTGATGCCAAGGGTGGCGGCCAAGCTGGATGTGGCGCAGATCTCCGACATCATCGCCGTCGACAGCGCCGATACCTTCAAAAGGCCCATCTATGCCGGCAACGCCATCGCCACTGTGCAGGCCCTGGACGCCACCAAGGTGGTGACAGTGCGCCCGGCGGCCTTCGACGCCAGCGGCGCCGGCAACAATGCCCCTGTGGTTACCCTGCAAAGCGACGCCAGCTTTGGCGCCAGCCGCTTTATCGGTGCCGAACTGACCGAGAGCGAGCGCCCGGAGCTATCCAGCGCCAGGGTGGTCATCTCCGGTGGCCGCGGCCTGCAAAGCGGCGACAACTTCAAGATGCTCGAAGCCCTGGCCGACAAACTGGGGGCCGCCATCGGCGCCTCACGGGCGGCGGTGGACGCCGGCTTTGTGCCCAACGACTGGCAGGTGGGCCAGACCGGCAAGATAGTGGCGCCGGATCTGTACATTGCCGTGGGTATCAGCGGTGCCATCCAGCACCTGGCGGGGATGAAGGATTCCAAGGTGATCGTTGCCATCAACAAGGATCCGGAGGCGCCCATCTTCCAAGTGGCCGACTACGGCCTGGTGGGGGATCTCTTCGAAATAGTGCCCGAGCTCACAGAAAAGCTGTAAAAGCCGCACTACTGGTCAAGGTGCGCCCAAGAGGCGCACTTTTTGTTTGCATTCACTATCGGGCGCTGACAGAGTAGCCGCGCCAAGTAGAGGTGCGTCCTGGATGAGTCGCCGGGGGGAAGGTGATGCTGTGGATCCCCGGTAAAAGGCCAGTGCGCCGAAGTGAAGCCGACATCAAGCGGTTTTGCTGGTGTCGTGGGCGAAAGTCGCGGCACTGCCATAGTCCTAAACACTATGGAGCGCTACCGAAGGCCCCCGTTCCTTTTGTGGTTCTCCATGGGAATTTGCTGGAAATTCCATGGAATTAAATGATCTCTCCCTGTCAGCCCAATCGCTGATCCCCACAGTCCTGACCCTGGGACTGGCCCTGGCTACCCGCCGTATCCTGCTTTCTTTGCTGCTGGGCAGCCTGGTAGGCGCTTTCCTGCTGACCCCGTTGCCCGAGCTGCCCCTGTACCTGGGCACCAAAGTCACTGGCCTCTTTTATGATGACGGCATCAGCTGGTGGACGCTGCAGGTGGTGGCCTTCCTGCTGATGCTCGGCGCCCTGTCGCGGCTGTTGCAGGTCAGCGGCGCCGCCCAGGCCTTTGCCGACGCCTGCGCCAGCCGCATCCAAAGCCGCCGGGGCGTGGGATTGATGAGCGTTGGCCTGGGCCTGGCCATCTTTATCGACGACTACTTCAATGCCCTGGCGGTAGGCCAGGCTACCCGCCCCCTGGCTGACCGCTATCGCCTCAGCCGCGAGCGCCTGGCCTATTACATCGATTCCACCGCCGCCCCGGTTTGTGCCCTGATGCCGTTGTCCTCCTGGGGCGCCTTTATGCTGTCCTTGCTGGCCCCCCTGGCAGCCAGCCCCATGGGCCTTTTTGTGGACATGAGCCTGGCGGCTTTCTACCCCTGGCTGGCGTTGCTGCTGGTGGTGTTCACCGCCTGGACCGACTGGGATCTTGGGGCCATGAAAAAGGCCAAGGCCAAACCCCAGCCCCTGGTAGCCACCCAGCAGGCCCAAGGGGCGCTGTTGCCGCTGCTGGGGCCGCTGCTGGCCCTGATCCTGGTGACCCTGGTGGCCCTCTTTGTTACCGGCGCCCTGGCCACTGAAGGCCCGGTGTCCGCCATCAGCGCCCTGGAAAACACCAATGTGGGCCTGTCTTTGGTATTGGGAGCCCTGCCGGCCCTGCTATGGGCCCTTTGGAAGGCCAAATCCCAGCGCCTGGCCAATGCCTGGGCCGGTGCCAAGGTGATGCTGCCGGCGGTTTACCTGCTGCTGAGCGCCTGGCTGCTGGCGGCGGTGATGAAGGACGTGCAAGTAGGTGCTTACCTGGCCTCCTGGGTCAAAGGTGCCTCCCTTGGTCCCTGGATGCCCCTGGCCTTGTTCTTTATCGCCATGGTGATGGCCCTGGCCACCGGTTCCAGCTGGGGCACCTTCGGCATCATGCTGCCCCTGGGGGCGCAACTGGTGGACCCGGCCTTGCTGCCCCTGGCCCTGGGGGCCGTGGTGTCTGGCGCCGTCTTTGGTGACCACTGCTCGCCCGCTTCCGACACCACCATACTGTCGTCCGCCGGGGCCGAGTGTGAGCATATGGACCATGTGCTGACCCAGCTGCCCTATGCCGGCCTGGCGGCGGGGATCTGCGTGCTGGGTTACAGCCTCAGCGCCCTTGGCCTGCCCCTTGGCCCCCTGTGGCTGGTGGTGCTGGTGGTCCTGGTGCTGGCGGTGACGCTGCTGGGGGGATGGGGTAAACTTGCGCCCCAAAAACAGGAAGTCTAAATGGCCCAGCTCTATTTCTATTACTCGGCGATGAATGCCGGCAAGTCCACCTCCTTGCTGCAGTCTGCCTACAACTACCGGGAGCGCGGCATGAACGCGCTCCTTTATACCGCCGCCGTGGATGACCGCTCCGGCAAGGGCATGATCAGCTCTCGCATCGGCCTGGAGAGCGAAGCCTGTGTCTTCGATCCCCAAAGCGACCTCTTTGCCGAGGTGCTGGGCCTGTCCCATACCCAGCGCATTCATTGCCTGCTGCTGGACGAAGCCCAGTTTCTCAGCAAGGCCCAGGTGGCCCAGCTGTGCCGCATCGTCGACGAACTGGGTATTCCGGTGCTGGCCTTTGGCCTACGCACCGACTTTCGTGCCGAGCTTTTCGAAGGGGCCCAGTACCTGCTGGCCTGGGCCGACAAGCTGGTGGAGCTGAAAACCGTCTGCCACTGCGGCCGCAAGGCCAACCGGGTGCTGCGGGTCGGTGCCGATGGTCAGCCCATCAAGGAAGGGGCCCAGGTGGAGATCGGCGGTAACGACCGCTACGTTTCGGTGTGCCGTAAACACTACATTGAGGCATTGGCAAGGCCCTGACACGCAGGTATAACGAGGCTTTACAGTCTCGGAAGATAGCTGATGATCGTGGTTGTCAAATTGGGTACCAGCGTGCTGACAGGCGGTACCCAGCGCCTGGATCGGGCCCATATGGTGGAGTTGGTGCGCCAATGTGCCATGTTGCAAAAGGCCGGGCACAAGGTGGTGGTGGTCACCTCGGGGGCTGTTGCCGCCGGCCGCGAACTGCTGGGCTTTCCCGACCTGCCGGCCGACCTTCCCCACAAGCAGATGTTGGCCGCCATAGGCCAGGGTCAGCTGGTGCAGCTTTGGCAGCACCTCTTTGGCCTTTATGGGCTTAATGTCGGCCAGATGCTGCTGACCCGGGCCGATTTGGAAGACCGGGAACGTTACCTCAATGCCAGGGATACCCTGGGCACGCTGCTCAGCCACGGGGTTATTCCCCTTATCAATGAAAACGACGCCGTGGCCACCAACGAGATCAAGGTGGGGGACAACGATAACCTGTCGGCCAGGGTGGCTATCTTGGCCAAGGCCGAACTGCTGTTGCTGCTGACCGACCAACCTGGGCTCTTTACCGCAGACCCCCGTGCCAACCCCGATGCCGAGCTGATACAAGAGGTGAAAACCATAGACGCCACCCTCCACAAGCTGGCCGGTGGCAGTGTGTCTGGCCTTGGTACCGGCGGCATGGCCACCAAGCTGCAAGCGGCAGACGTGGCGCGCCGGGCCGGCATCGCCGTGGTGATTGCCTCGGGCCACGGGGTAGACGTGATTGGACGGCTGGTGGCCGGTGAGCGGGTGGGAACCCGTTTTTCCCCCATCGAAGATCCCTTGGAAAGTCGTAAACAATGGATCCTTGCCGGCCCGCCGCCCGTAGGACGGCTGCAATTGGATGACGGCGCGGTCCGGGCCCTGGTGGATAAGGGGGCCAGCCTGCTGCCCAAGGGCATCTCGGCCATCCATGGCCGTTTCGAGCGGGGCGACGCCGTGGCCCTGCTGGCACCGGACGGGCACAAGCTGGGGGTGGGACTGGTCCGATATAGCGCTGCGGAATTGACGGCTATCCTTGGGGTACATTCCGACGCCATCAGCATGGCCCTGGGGTTTGACCGGGGGGCCGTGGCGATACACAGGGACGATCTGGTCCTACTTGGGTAAAGGGGTATCGGTTTTGGCCGATACGACTGTAGCCGGACGCTTGAAGTCTGAAGCCAGGGACAAGGCAGTAGTAAGAGTCTCGGTTTTCAGTAAGGAGCAGACGTTTTGGTCGGCTATATCCAATATGTGTTGGTCAACACCATTCGCCACCTGGGTGGCGATGTGGCCTTGAACGCCGTAGCGGCGCGCCTGGGCCTGGCGCAGCTGCCGGAGTTTCGTATCGACAGCGATTACGACAACGCCCAATGCCTGGCCATGATTGAGGCCACTGGTGCCCATTTCGGTCTGGACAGGCCGGCCCTGTTTCGCCTCTACGCGGACCAGTTCATCATCGCCTCGCGCCGGCAGTTTCCCTTTTTCTACGACATGGCCGAGTCTGCCGAAGACTTCCTGCGCCGTCAGCCACGTATCCACAAGACCCTGGCATCCAGCATCCAGGACAAGGGCACCCGCGAAAGGGTAACCCAGAAGTTTGAGCTGCTGGAGGGCAGCATACCGATGCGGGTACGCTACTACTCCCCCAATAAGCTTTGCGGCCTTTACGAGGCCCTCTTTTACCGGTTGTTGGACGAGTACGGCCAGAGCGGCCACCTTTCCCATGACCGCTGCCAGCACAGAGGGGACAGCTACTGCGAATTCAGCCTCTACTTCTCCGGGGAGTCACCATGAGTGACAACACCATCCGCAAAGGGGTCAATGCCATTGCCGACCAGCTGTGCCGGGCGGTAGACAACGACTTTTCTTTTCGGGTGCAGACCGGCAGCAGTGACGTTGATCTGCAAAAGCTGGCCATTCTCACCAACTTCCTGCTCGAGTCCATGGAGCAGAACCTGCAAAGCCTGGAGGACAACCGCCAGGAACTGGAACAGCGGGTGCTGGAGCGCACCAAGCGGCTGGACCTTATCGTCAAGGGGGCCGGTGTCGGCATTTGGGAATGGGACCCAGACAACGATCTGGTGCGGGTGTCCACCCAGTGGCTGGGATCCCTGGTGGGGGCCAAGAACGAGAGCTGCTTTAGCCTCGATTACTGGCTCAAACTGATGCACCCGGCGGACGTGGGAGCCTTCAAGAAAGCCCTGCATCTGCATCTTTGCGGGGTGGCGGCCCGCTTCGAGGCCGAGTACCGCATGGCCGACAACGCCGGTGGTTACCGCTGGGTATTGTGCCGTGGGGTAGGGGACAGGGACCCGGCTACAGGCCAGGTGACCTGGATGTCCGGCACCCTGAGCGATGTGACCCAGATGCGTTTTCGCGACAGCGAAACCGGCCTTGCCAATGGCGACTATTTCGAACTTATCGCCAACGAGCGCCTGGCCAAAGGCGAGCCGGCCTCCATGGTGATGCTGAGCATCGCCAACCGCAGCCTGCTGGCAGAATCCCTGTCCCGGCGCGACACCCAACAGCTCACCGAGGCCCTGTCGGCGCGGCTGCTGGGGCTGCTGGGCCCCCATGCCCTGCTGGCCTATCTGTCCGGGGGCCTTTACGGCTTCTTGCTGCCCCAGGCCGACGACACTCTGCTCCATGCTTTTGCCCAGGATCTGCTGAGCCTGTTCGAGGAGCCTTTCGAGATAGGGGAGCAGCGGCTGTGGCTGTCTTGCCATATCGGTGCCTGCAATCTGGTGCAGATCCGTGCCCAGAGCGCCGAAGACGGCATCCAGGCGGCGCAGCTGGCCTTGAGGGAAGTGCGCAACCGCCACGGCAGCGACTTTCGCCTCTTTGAAGACGCCATGCGCACCTCCAGCCTGGAGCGCCTGGAAACCGAACAGATACTGCGTAACGCCCTGCGTTACGACTGGGTGGCGGTCAAGCTGCAACCCATCATCGATTTCGACAACGGCAATATCAACGGTTACGAGGTGCTGGCCCGCATCGAGCACCCCAACAAGGGCACCATCAGCCCGGCCCGCTTTATCCCGGTGGCCGAGGAAACCGGCCTTATCCGCCAGTTAAGTGACGTGGTGATGCGTCAAGCCCTGCAGTTGGCCAAACACCCGCTGTTGCAGGCCCTGCATCCCAAGGGCTTTAACCTGGGGGTGAACCTGTCGGCGGTGCAGCTGCACGACTCCAACCTGCCGGAGCGCCTTCATGGCCTGTTGCAGGCCCACGGGGTGGCGCCAGAGCGCATCAAGCTGGAGCTGACCGAGTCGGCGGTGATGGCCGACCCCGAAGGGGTCAAGGACGTGATAAGGCGCCTTAGGGAGCTGGGCTTTAAACTGGCCCTGGACGATTTTGGTACCGGTTATTCGTCCCTCGGTTACTTGCGCCAACTGCCCCTGGACATCCTCAAGGTGGACCGCAGCCTGGTGTCCGGCCTGCACCGCAACCCGGATCAGTACGCCATCTTGGAGATGGTGATGGGACTGTCGGCCAAGCTGGGCCTGAGGGTGGTGGTGGAAGGCATCGAAACCGAAGACGAATTCTTGCAGGTGTTGGCCTTGGGCGGGCGCTTTGGCCAGGGCTTCTTGTTCAGCCGCCCGGTTGCGGTGGAAGAGCTACCCCAGGCCCATGAGAAGGTGCGGGTGCTGTTTCGGCTGATGCAGCAGGCCCAATAAAAAGGGCCGTTGCCGGCCCTTTCCTTTAAAACGTCATTTCTGGCGTATCGTCGGCAGCGATAAGCGTGCCGGCG